>JBEKSR010000068.1:0-26228 GCA_049516835.1 Bryobacteraceae bacterium
GGCGCAATCTGCGAGGCGTCAAGCGCAAGATGAGCAATTTTCCACTTCGTCCCCGGCATGCCAAACCACTGCCGCGGATCAACCTCAAGAAGGCGATAAAAATCGTTAAGTGAACAGTATTGCGGCTAAACTACGAGAGTGCCGATCAGTTTCTGAAGCATGGTCCTTCTCCCAGTGAGACGCATCTCACGCTGAGGATTCTACCACGGAAATACGGGGTTGAAGCGCGAAATTGCGGGCCGACGAGCTACCGGATCTGGAGAACGTTGACCTGTCCGGGTTTCGTTTGCCTCACCAGATCGCGGATCTCCGCGAACTGTGGCCGGTAAGCTGCGGCGTGGTTGAACTGAGTGAGCAGGACAACAATTCCGAAGGGGTGCTTTCCGGTCGGGTTCTGAAACCGGAGACTTTGGTCCAAAGTCACCAGAACATCGAAGCGGTACGCCGCTGCCTTCATCAGCGCGCCGTTTGTGAGCGCCCGCCAGCCCATCTGCGGGACGCTCCTCACTTCGTCGCCAGCGAAGGCTAATCGAAGCCGTGGATTCACGCACTCGTCAAGGAGGATGCGCATTCCTTCATCTGCTCGCCGGCCAGCTCCAGGAAGCGCTGGGCCTGGCCTCGTTCCAAGGACGGCACAGTCTCCAGGAATTCGTCCAGCGAGAAGCCCGCCGCCACGTGGTCGATCAGCATCTGCACTGGAATCCGAGTTCCCCTGAAGCAGGGTGCGCCCGAAAGTCGATCGGGGTCGGTCCACACAACTTCCTCCAACCGGCGAAGGAGTTCTGGTCTCATACATTCACGTTACAGCAAAGCGCCGCCACATTCCAAGTCGCAAAGTCGAGGCGATCTGGCACGCGCCGGTCCGCGTGAAACCATCGGACCTGCCATAAATGCTCGGCCCATCCTCCTGGCTCCGCCCGGCCGCGCCGCCGATGCAGTGGGAAGCACCGGCGACAAACCAGCCAAGTGGCTCGGGTCACGGCCGCCCGGACGATGCCCGATAGCGTACCATGGGCCTGATGCCCATGAAGGTGCGTGAGGTGATTCGTTTGCTCGAGACGCACGGGTGGGTGGAGATGCGATCGAGGGGCAGCCATCGGCACTTCAAGCATCCCAACGAGGCACTGGTGATCACAGTGCAGGGCAATGAGGGCAAGTAACTCGCACCAGGCACGTTAAACGCTATACTCAGGAAGGCAGGGCTGAAGTGACTGCGAGACGCTATCCGGTGGTCATCGAACCAACAGGGGCGGGCTACTCCGCCTATTCGCCGGACGTTTCCGGATGTGTGGCCGCAGGCTACACTGAGGAAGAGACGCGCCGAAACTTTCAGGATGCTCTGATTGCGCACTTCCAAGCCGTGCGTGACGTGGGCGAGCAGATCCCGGAACCACACACGTCCGTCGATTACGTGGAAGTCGCCGCATAAATGAACTGCCACGCAACGCTAACTGAATAGCACTGGCCTAATACAGCCCTACGTTATCGATCTCAAGCCACGCTCCGGAGCCCGCCGGCCCCGCGATCTCGAACACCAGCGCGCGCAAGTCGCGCGGGTTCCATACCGCCGCGCTGCCCGCCCTGCGCCGCAGCGAGGCGAAAGGAATCTTGATCTTTCGCCACGCCGTCGCAGCCGCAAACGGCGAGGCAAACGGATCGCCGGTACGCACGCCGTAGCTATTCACCAGCAGGCGGAACGCGCCTTCTCCACGCGCTTCGAAACTCACTCCGTGGTAACGGCTGACATCGGCCAGCTCGACTTCGCCCGGCGTCAGGGGGATCTCCAGGCGAACGTAAGGATGCTCCTTGGCGGCCATGCGCGCTTCCACCATCAGCGCATGATCGTGGCCGCTCCGGACCACCGGAAGAAACATCATGCGCGAATGGTCGGTGCCGGCATCGGTGCTGTTCACGCGGAGCGTGTTCAGGAGCGTGCGGCCGTCGGTCCGTTCCATGTTGTCGATGGCGCGCGGAATCGCGTGCACCGGAAGCGGCGTCGGCTGCTTGGATTGAATCGCGGCTTCGAGAACGTGCGGGTCAAGCTCCGCGCCGCCGAGAAACACGCGGGCGGTCTTCTCGATATCGCCGATCCGCTCGTCGGGCCGGCCATCGATGAGCACCAGGTCGGCCAGTTTACCGGCCGCAATGGTTCCGCGTTCTCCCTCCACGCCGAGGGCGCGGGCGCTGACGCTGGCGGCGGCGGTGAGGGCCTCGAGCGGCGTCAAGCCGGCCTCCACCAGCAACTCCAATTCCCGCAGCGTGGCGAATCCGTGGTAGGTGCCGGTCATGCCGGCGTCCGTGCCGACAGCAATCGGGATGCCGGCATCGTGGAGGCGGCGCACGTTGTCGAGCAGGTAGCGCCAGCGGCGCTCCGTGGCGCCCCCGGCCTCCTCGGTTCGCGCCCGCCCCGGCGCCGCACGGGCGATGACTTCCCGCGCGTCCGCGTCCAGCACCTCAAGCGCGCGCGGCGCAATCCGCGAGAGATCGTGCGTCTCGTAGACCGCCAGCGTCGGCACATAGGTGGTTCGTTTGGCCTTGAGAATCTCGATCAGTTCCTGGTCGGCCGCGGCGTCGCCGATACCATGCGCCAGCACGTCCACGCCGGCCCGCGCGGCGATCTTGGCCCCTTCCAGCGTCACCGTATGGGTCAGCACCTTGATGCCGGCGGCATGCGCATCCGCCACAATCGCCGCCAGCGTCTCCAGGTTCATGCTGGTCATGTTGGGCGCTGTTCCATAGCGCCAGCCATCGGTAAAGACTTTGATGACGTCCGGTTTGTAGGCCAGCAGTGTTCGCATGGCGGCATGAGCCTGCTCCGCGGTGCTGGTTTCGAGCGTCATGAAATCGCCCCAGCCGCCCTCGGTCCCGTGTCCAGCCGGGGTGCTGACGCGGGCGGCGAGGTTGACGCGCGGCCCTTGCACGGCGCCCGCCGCCCACAGGCCCCGCATGGGCGCAAACATCTCTCCATAGGCCGAAAAGTCATCCACGAAGGTGACTCCGCAGGCCAGATACGCCTTCAAGTTCTTGCCCCAATCCGCGCCCGCGCCGATCACCGGCGAAGCAGCCAGGTGCGTGTGGAGATCGAACAGTCCCGGAATGAGCGTCTCTCCGGCGGCTTCCACCACGCGCGCGCCCGGAGGGATGGCCACGTCCGCGCCCACTGCCTCGATGCGCGGGCCGCGTATAAGTACGGTGGCCGGCTGTGCGGGCGCGCCCGTCCCATCAATCACGCGGGCGCCGCGAATGGCCACGACTCCCGGTTGCGCCGCGGCCGCCTGCAAGAAGAACAGAAAAACGAGGACCCGCTTCATGCGACCCTACTTTTCGACCCACGGAAGGTACGCCGCGCCGTAGAGTCCGGCTTCGTTGCCGAGCGTGGCCTGGGCGATGCGCGTCCCGGGCTTGGTGGCGCGGTAGGTGAAGGAGCGCCGCTCGACGGTCCGCAGCATTTCGGGCGCGAAGAATTCCCACGCCGGCAACATACCGCCGCTCAGCAGATAGAGCGGGAAGTTGAACGTGTTCACCAGCATGGCCAGCGCGATGCCCAGCGATTCGCCCATCACGCGCCAGATGACGCGCGCTTTTTCGCCGGCTTCGTCGTCCTGCCTGGCGATGTCGCACACATCCTTCGAGGTGAGATTCTCGCCGAGGTGCAGCATGTCCGCCATGGCCACCACCGCGGTAGCCGAAGCATGCTTCTCCAGGCAGCCCTGATTGCCGCAGCCGCACGGATTGCCGTTCGGCACCACGGTCATGTGGCCCAGTTCACCGGCCATTCCCACGTAACCGCGCAGCACCCGGCCGCCGGAGATGATGCCGCCGCCGATGCCGGTGCCCAGGGTCAGCAGCACCAGGTCGTCCACCTCGCGTCCCGCCCCCATCCATTTCTCGCCCAGCCCGGCGGCGTTGGCGTCGTTCTCCAGAATCACCGCCGCGCCCAGGCGGCGGCCGATCTCGTCGCGCACCGGGAAGTTTTCGAGGTACGGCATATTATTCGAGCCGGTGATGAAGCCTTCCTGCATGCGGATGAAGCCGGGCACTCCCACGCCGATGCCCGCCAGCCGCGTTGCGCCGTGCCGCACGCGCAACTTCTCAATCGCCGCAACGATATCGGACAGGACGGCTTCGCGTCCTTCCGTGAAGTTGGTGGCGCCCGAGATTTTGTCGAGCATCTTGCCCGAGCGGTCGATGGCCGCCGCGCGGAGATTGGTTCCGCCGAGATCGAGTCCGATAGAGTAGGCGCGCATATGAAACGGCATGATAGCACGACGGTCTCTTTCCGGCTCACCGCCCCACCCGCTGCGCTTCCGAGTACACCAGGTCTCGAATTCGCAGATACCATTCCGCGCCCAGGATTTTGCGGGAGGGCAAGCCCTGCCGAAACTTTTCCAGCGCTTCAGGTGGACCGGCCAGGGCCATGTCCTGGATGGCGTTTCGACCAATGATATCGCGCACCGTGAGCGGCTGGACGGGCGTCGGGCTGAACGCGCCGGAAATGTAGTCGTTGAGAACCGCGGCGGCGGCGGCGTCCGCGCCCTCCTCGATTCGGGGCAGGGTCGCCGCCCGGCCCGGCTCCCGGCCGGCGGACCCGTTGGGGACGAGCGCCGGAATGACGCGCACCTCCATGGGCCGGACAATCCAGTAACCCACCTTCAATTGGGCTTCGAGACGGAAGCGGCCGGGATTGGCCTCCGGCGGAATCCAGACATCCAGCAGATACACGCGCGTATTCTGTCCGGGGATGTCCTCGTCGGGATCGGGCATGGCGCCGAAATCCGGAAGGCGATGCACTTCGGCCAGAGCATCGGGTATCCAGCCGCCGCCCGTCTTCACGAAATGCTCTTTGTACAAGGCCACGCGGCAGGCGTCCAACGGGTTGGTCACGACGTAAAGCAGGTAATTGGTTTTGGGTGGAACCGACACCACGAGATGAAAGGATGCGTAGCCGTTGCGCGGGACGGCCGGCGAGAGAATCTCACGAGGATGCTCCGCCCGGTCGATGGCGACGACACTCCCAAACGGGTCCACCCGCTGAAACTCGGAGTAGATCTCCAGCGATTGCGCGCGCAGCGCAGTCGCGGCGAGCGCGCCCATCAGGATGATGCCACCCCTCACGATCATGCTCTACTTCTTCTTCCTGGAAATGGTCTTCTTCTTCGCCGGCGCTGCTGCCGAGGAGGCCGCGTGGGCCGCCTGGGGTGCGGGTGCGCTCGCGGACTTCTCGCCCAGCCAGAATTTCAGCTCGGCGAGCTTGTCGCCGCTCAGATAGCCCGTCTGCCACTGGTCGTTGTCCACCAGCCCGTGCCACACCTGCGGGTCTTTGCGGTGCGCTTCCACGTAACTGTTCCAGTGATAAGTCTGGTAAATCGCGATGATATTGATGGCGTAAGCCGCGGCCAGCGGGGCATTGCCTTCGACGATGACCAGGTTGTCGTCATTGGCGTTGGACGCTTTGAAGCCGAGATTGTGCGAGCCGGTCATCACCACCGGATTCTCGCCGAACGGATCGATCACAATCACCTTGCTGTGAATGTTGACCATGCTGGCCCCGAGCAACTCCTGTTCCCAGCCGTGGAATTGCGACTTGATGTTGTGGGGCACCAGGACATCCTGGCTGAGGCGGTTGGGCGGCTCGACGCCATTCTTGAACAAAGTTACCGGGCTGGGAGAAGCGGTGCTGGGGTCGAGCGGCTTGGTGAGCTGGGGGATGTCCTGGTTGACCACCCCGCAAAAATACAGATCGGCGTTGTAGGTGGCCTGGTTCGCCGGGTTGTGCCGCTCGAGAATGTTCTGGAGCAGCGTCCAGTGCATGGGCTCTTCCTGGAAGGTCCCCGGATTGAAGAACAGGAACAGGATGCCATCCTTGGCCGCATTGATGAGGTTGCGCGCGAACTCCAGGTCCTGGGCGGCCGAGGTCTTCACGAACCAGGGCGTGACCTTGCAGCCATCCACCTGGATGGTCTTGGCCGTGGAATTGCCACTGACGAGCGCTGGCGGGTAGGCGTTGCCGGCATCCTTGATGCGGTTCCAGGCGGCCAGAAAATCGGCGGCCACGCCGGGGTCGTCGATGACCAGGCCGTTATTGGCCTGCGTGCAGAGACCGGAGCAGGTCCAGTTGGTGCTGCCGGTCAGGACACGCTGCGGCTTCCCTTGCGAGTCGCAGAAGACCACGAACTTGTTGTGGCCGAAATGGCCCAGCGGCACGATCCTGTCGATCACCGTGACTTTCGGCTTGAGTTGGGCGCGCACCGCGGCGTTCTCGTCGTTATCCGGTGGTTTGTTGCCTTTGAAGGCGCCGTTGGCGAGGATCAGGTTGCAGTCCTTACCGAAGGTCTCCAACGCGGGAATCAACTCCGGGTCGTTGAGTTCGTACAGGGCGGCGTAGAGCTTGCCGTTGTTCTTCCGGGTCTCGGCCAGAAGCGAGAGAATCGAGGGCCGGAGGAGGCCGCTGAGGGCGTTTCGCAACTGGTTGCCCGGCTGGGAGACGAGGTCTTTGATCTTGCTGTTCTTGGGTGCGGCGGCAAGCTGGCGCGCCACCCACTGGGCGGCCACGATGCCCTTGTTGAAGAACGCCGAGAGGTGCGGCGTCGACTGGCCGGTGATGGTCATGGCAGGCGTAAGCGGGCTGGCGTTGCTGGTGTCGAGCGAGAGCTGGTCCTGGCTGGGACCCACTACGGGGACAACCGAATACTGCACGATATCGCCCGGCTGGACCGAGTAATCCCACCACATGAAGCGCTGGACCGGAAATTTCCAGGGATTCTTGGGGTCAAGCTTGTCGGTGTCGGAGAAGCCGACGAAGCCATGCAGGTAAGTCTTCTGCCCCTTGGAGACGCGTAGGATGGAGAATCCGCGGCAGTTGGGAACAGGTTTCCCATCGTCAGGCAGCCACACCAGGCAGGTATGGTCGCCATTGTCATAGACCTTCAGTCGGATACTCATTTGGACATCATAAACCCGGGGACAGACGGAACGTTTTCCGGTTTTCGGCGCGCGCTAGACTGGATAGGAAAGCCTAAACCTCATGACACGACGTATCTGCTGCCTGATTGCCATCTTTGCCGCCTGCTGGTGCGCGCCGGCGGCGCCGAGATTTGAAGTGTCGTTTCCCGCCTCTGCGCACTCGGAACCCATTACCGGCCGGGTGTTCGTAATCCTTTCCCACAGCGAGACGCCGGAACCGCGGTTGCAGGCCGGCGGCTGGAGATCGGCGGGATTGCTCTTCGGCGTGGATGTGGATCAGCTCCGGCCCGGACAGCCGGCGGCGATCGCCGAAAGCGCCCTGGGCTATCCGGCCAACAGCCTCAAGGACGTTGCCACGGGCGACTACTATGCGCAGGCGGTGATCAACATCTACACCCGATTCAACCGCGCGGACGGCCATACCATTTGGGCGCACATGGACCAGTGGGAAGGGCAGCAGTTCAACCGCTCGCCGGGGAACCTGTACAGCCCGGCGCAACGCGTGCACTTCGACGCCTTGCAAGGCGGGGCCATAAGGCTGGAGCTGACGAAGGTGGTCCCGCCGCTGGAGGCGCCGCCAGACACCCAGTGGGTGAAGCGCGTCAAGATTCAGAGCAAGCTGCTGAGCCAGTTCTGGGGGCACGCCATGTACCTGGGCGCCACCGTGCTGCTGCCCAAGGGATACGACGAACATCCCGCGGAACGGTACCCGGTCATCTACAGCCAGGGTCATTTCGGCCTGATGGCGCCGTTCGGCTTCAGCGAAGGCCGGACTGGAGGCGGCAGGGGGCGGGGAGACGCGGATCTTGCGCAGCAGTGGATGTCGGACGACTTTCCGCGCGTGATCGCGGTGACCTTTCAACACCCCACGCCCTACTTCGACGACTCCTACGCGGTGAACTCGGCGAACAACGGCCCGTACGGAGACGCGCTCCTTCAGGAGCTCATCCCTTACCTCGAGGAACACTTCCGCATGATCCGCGAGCCGCGCGCCCGGACGCTCACGGGCGGGTCCACTGGCGGCTGGGAATCGCTGGCGTTGCAGGTGTTCCATCCGGACTTCTTTAACGGCGCCTGGACTTTCTTCCCGGACCCGGTGGACTTCCGCCGCTATCAGCTTGTGAACATCTACGAGGATGACAATGCGTTCCAGCCGCCGGGATTCGAATATGCGATTCCGGAGCGGCCCATGATGCGCACCGCGGAAGGACAAGTCACGGTGACCATGCGCGGCATGAGCCAGCTCGAGGAAGTGCTGGGCAGCCAGGGACGCTCGTGCCAGCAATTCGAGGCCTGGGAGGCGGTGTATGGGCCGGTGGGGGCGGATGGGTATCCGCGCCCGCTGTGGGACAAGCGCACCGGCAAGATCGACCGCGAGGTTGCGAACTACATGCGCGACCACGGTTATGACCTGGGCGCGTACATGACGAAGAACTGGGACAGCCTGGGCCCGCGCCTCAAGGGCAAACTGCACCTTTACTGCGGGGACATGGATAACTACTATCTCAACCTGGCGGTCTACATGCTCGAAGACTTCCTGAAGACCACCAATGCGGGCGCCACTTTCGATTACGGCCGGCCGATGAAGGGCCACGGCTGGCATCCCGACAGCAACGCCGCCCTGGTGAAGATGATGGCGGCGCAAATGCAGAACGGGCGGTAAATCCGTCTGTCCCCTTTCCCCCCCTTCCGCCCGGCATTTGGTAGGCCCGGCTGGACTCGAACCAGCGACCCTCAGCTTAGAAGGCTGATGCTCTATCCGCCTGAGCTACGGGACCATATCCTCGGTTTACCGTGGCAACCCGGCCCCGCCGCCGAGGGCGGCTATGACACCGTGCTGTTGGGGCAGGCCGCGGCAACCAGGATCGACGTGGACCAACCGCAAGAGAAGCTGAAACGCCCGAACCAGGCGCGCGTGACGCCTTTCGTCGTCTGTTCGAGGGGGCCGTCGGCCCGCGAAGCTTCATGAAAAATCGAGCGGCATCGGCTAGGGCGCTTTTTCGACCCCGTCAAGCAGCCGTGCCTGGGGGTGGTGGGTCAGTTTGAACCCGGTCGTCCGATAACGGGCTCGATCCATACGTCGCTTCCGCCGAAATAAACCTGCACGGTTAGCACCAGGGTTCCGTACATGTCTCCGCGAATGGGATCACTGGTGAACTGATGGATGTGGTCGCTTTTCAGGGTGATCCCGTGCCCCGTAGGAGTGCTGATCGGTACACCTTCATTGGTGATGCGCCCCACAAGCCAATCGTAGTCAACGGCAGGTAGCTCCGCGCCGCCTTTACCGCCCGCGAGGTGCTTGGCGATTGGGCGAATTTTGACGTGCTTTAGTTCGCACTGGCGAATCGCCGTCTTTTTCATGTCATAATCGTACCATTCTTGATCCGGTAAACCCAATCGCCAGCCTCGGTTTTGGTGTACTCGATCTTGAGGTCGTGCTTTCTCCTTTCCTTCGAAATAAAGACATGCACGCTCTGCGCCTGCCAGCCGGTGGCATCCATGATCTCGGAGAGGGTGGCACCCTTGGCGCGCCCGATCATCTCCAGGATCTTCGCGCTCTTGCTCTCGGCGCGCGGCGTGCTCGCTTCTTTGGCGCGGGCGCCTTTCTTCGGCGCGGTCGCCCGGAATCTTTCCCTGGCGGTTTTTGTCCGCTGCTGGCGAAATCGTTCCATCCGCTTGTTTAGCAGATCGTTGGCGAAGCTGCGGACAAGCATCGCCTCTAGTTCCGCAATCATGCCGTCTGCCACATGGTAGGCGCTGAAGTAGTGTGCAAGCTCATGCAGTGGGACTGGGTAATCGGTGATCTGACGGGTCTTTTCTTCGCTAGTCTGATACGCCTGATTGCGCTTGGGATGCTTGACCCGCTTGATCCTCTGAATCTCGCCACGCTCGCGATTATAGGCGTGGTTCATCTCTTTCCACAGGCTCTGTTTCCGCGCCTTCCCGGTGTAGATCGCCTGCCCACGGCTGTCGAAAAAGATGTAGATTCCACGGCTCGAATCTAGTTCTTTCCGCAGCCCTTCGAAATACAGATGGTTGCCGTCACCTGCAAATAGGACCCAGCTAGCTCCCTGTTTGGAAGGGGTCTTCACGATTGGAAAGAACTCAACCAGCGGCCGAATTGCTTTCGCCTGCATGTTCTTTTCGCCTGCTACTGTTGCCTTGTGGAGCAACTCCGACAATTGGCGCTCCGTGATCGTTTGGCGATTCTTCCAGACCTGTATTCCTTGAATGGTAATCCCGATCCTGTTCGCCAAGTCTCGATCCGTATTCACTCGAAACTTCTTCTTTAGTGTCGAGATAATGCTGTTGCCCGTCACGATAAGAGTCCCTCCCGCTTCGAGCGCAATGGCGCTAACCGGCGTTGTGGTAGGCCCGGCTGGACTCGAACCAGCGACCCTCAGCTTAGAAGGCTGATGCTCTATCCACCTGAGCTACGGGCCCACATCCTCAGTTTAGCGTGGCGAGCCGGCCTTGCGGTGCAGTATATTGAGACGTGATGCGCACCCTGGCTGTTCTCCTTTGCCTCTCGGCTCTGGGCCTCCGCGGCGCGGACTCCGCGGCCACGCCCGCCGGCCGCTGGCGGACCTTCGACGATAAAACACCCGGCAAGCCTAAGTCCATCATCCTGCTGTACGAAGAGAAGGGGCTGCTGTTTGGCCGCGTGGAAACGCTGGTCGATCCGGACGCCGTCAAGATCTGCGACAAGTGCAGCGACGAACGCAAGGGCCACGCGGTGACCGGCATGGTGGTCGTTCGCAGAATGAAGAAAGGCGGCGACGAGTACACCGGGGGCGACATCCTCGACCCCAAGAACGGCTCGGTGTACCGCTGCAAGATGCGCCTCGTCGACCAGGGCCGCAAGCTCTCCGTGCGGGGCTATCTGGGCTTCTCCCTGTTCGGGCGCTCGCAGACGTGGATCCGCGACGATTCGGGACAGAAGTGAGATAATCGCGGCATGCATACACATAGTCGCCGCGAATGGATGGGCGGAGCTGGTCTGGCTCTGTTGGCCGGGCGCTTGCGGGCGCTGCCCCTCTCACGGATCAAACTCGGCGTGACCACCGACGAGATCGACGACGACGTCCTCACCGCGGTCAAGTTTCTGCGCGAGTACGGACTCGGTTGGGCCGAGGTGCGGAACATCTGGGGGAAGTACAATACCGGGCAGCCGATGGAGAAGATCCGCGAGGCGCGCGCCATCTTCGACCAGAACGGCATCAAGGTGTCGATCGACAGCACGCCGTTCTTCCGGATTCCGCTGCCGCCCGAATCCGCCGACGGGCAGCGAATACTCGATGAACAGTGGGCCTTGCTGAACACTTCCATGGAGCGGGCGAAGGCGTTCGGCACGCAGAAACTCCGCACTTTCGCGTTTATGCTGGACAGCTCCGGGACTCCGTCCGATAAGAGCTACGCGCGAATCTACGAGCTGCTGGGTGAGGCCGCGCGGCGCGCCAAGCCGGGTGGATTCCGGCTGGCCATCGAGAACCTCGGCGGAGGGTGCGTGGCAACCGGGGCGCAAGCGGGCGAAATGCTGAAGCGCGTCCAGGAGGACAACCTCGGGCTCACGTGGGACCCCAACAACGCGGGCGAATCCGGCGAGCAGGCGTTTCCCGATGGCTACCGCAAGCTGGACCCGGCGCGCATCTTCCATGTGCATCTCCGCGACTACAAGCACCAGGACGGGAAAGTGGTGTGGACTGCCGTGGGCGATGGCGAGTTCGACAACCTCGGGCAGCTCCGCGCTCTGCTGAAGGATGGATACCAGGAGACCTTCACGCTCGAAACGCACTGGCGGGACCCGAAGGGCAAAGCGTACTCGAGCGCGACATCGCTCAAGGCCTTGCTGAAGGTGATCGAGCGCGTGTAGAGGTGAGAGACAGAGTCGGAGTCCGGCCGGTTCTAGTCCTGATCGGCTTCACCGCGGCCATTGCTCAGATCGTGCTCATGCGCGAGCTGATGGTGGTCTTTTGCGGCAACGAGATCTCGCTCGGGCTGATGCTCGGGAGCTGGCTGTTTTGGACCGCCGCGGGCAGCGCGATGGCGGGCCGCCTCGGGGAACCCCGCCGCCTGATGGCCGGCCTCGAAGCGCTGGTGGCCATGGCGCTGCCCGCGACCATCCTGGCGGTGCGCGCCAGCAAAGGGGTGCTCGAAGCGGTTCCGGGAGAAAGCCTCGGGCCTGGGCCGATGTTGCTCGGTTCGCTGGCGACGTTGAGCCTGTTCTGCGTCGTGTCGGGCGCTTTGTTCGCCGCCGGCAGCAGGCTCTACGCGGATCAGGCGGCCACCTCGACGGGGGAAGCCACCGGTTCGGTATACCTGCTGGAGGCGCTGGGGTCCGCCGCCGGAGGCATTCTGGCCGGCCTAGTGCTGGTGCGATTCGTCGCCCCGCTCGAGATTGCATTGGGACTGGGCCTGCTCAATCTTCTGGCCGCTGCGGGCCTTGTCATCCGCGCGCGGTTGGCTCGCGGCGCGGCGATGGTCGCACTCGCCGGCGTGGCGGTGTTGCTGGCGCTTCCTTTCGGTCTCCCGAGGCTGGAAACGGTTTCCCTCGAGCGCTTCTGGCGCGGTTTCCGCCTGGTCGCCACTCGCAACTCGGTCTATGGCAATCTGGCGGTGGTCCGGACGGGAGGCGCCAGCAGTCTTTACGAGAACGGTCTCAACCTTTTTAACGTGCCCGACCCGGCCGCGGCGGAGGAAGCGGTGCATTACGCTCTGCTCGAGCACCCTTCGCCGCGAAGCCTTCTGTTGATTGGCGGAGGCGTCAACGGAAGCCTGGCCCAAGCGCTCAAGCACGCCAGCCTGGAGCGGATCGATTACGTGGAGCTCGACCCCGCCATCCTGGACCTCTTCCCCATACCGGCGGACCCGCGCGTGCGCGTGCACGTGACCGACGGGCGCCTGTTCCTGAAGACCACGGCATCCACCTTCGACGTCATTATTGTGAATCTGCCGGATCCGCAGACCGCGCAGTTGAACCGGTTTTACACGCTGGAATTCTTCCGGGAAGCGGCGAGGAAGCTTACGGGGAGTGGCATCCTCGCGCTGCGGCTGACGGCGTCGGAGGATTACATCAGCCCGGAACTCGCCGCATTTCTGCGCTCGATCCACAAGACCCTGCGCGCGGTGTTTCCCGAGGTCACGGCGATTCCGGGCGAGACCGTTCACTTCTTCGCCGCCGGGCGAGCGGGGATTCTGGCGGCTGGCTCCGAGGAGTTGCTATCGCGCCTCCGGGCGCGGCGCCTCGAAACCAGCTATGTGCGCGAGTACTACATTCCCTTTCGCATGATGCCGGATCGCATGGCCGGTCTCGACCGGCAGATCCAGCCGCGGCCGGAGACGCCCGTGAACCGCGACTTTGCGCCGGTGGCCTACTACTTCGACGTGGCGCTCTGGAGCAGCCGCTTCAACCACGGGTATCGCGACCTGTTCCGCGCCATGGCGGGCATCGACTTTCGCTTACTGGCGGGCGCGGTGGGCGCGCTTCTGCTGGTGCTGGTGGCGAAGAAGCGGCGGCCCCGAACCACTGCCGCATGCTGCACCGCCGCCATGGGTTTCACGATGATCGGCCTCGAGATGTTACTCCTGCTGGCGTTCCAGGCGATCTACGGGTACGTCTACCAGCAACTCGCCGTCATCATCGCCGCCTTCATGGCCGGCATGTCGCTGGGGAGTTGGCTGGCCTTGCGCGCGCCAGCGAGCCGGGGGATACGTACCCTCGTGTTTCTGCAACTCGGCGCTGCCATCGCTCCCCTGCTGCTCTACGCGGTCTTCGAAGCCGTTACCCAGGTGACTAGCGGCCAAGTGCTGTTTCCCGTGTTGGCACTCTTTTGCGGAATGCTGGGCGGTTGCGAGTTTCCGCTTGCCAGCCGGATTCTCTTCTCGAGCGGCCGCGGGCGCAGTCCGGGAACATTATACGCGCTCGACCTGGCGGGATCCTGCCTGGGTGCGGTGCTGTTCAGCGTCTACCTGATCCCCGTGTTCGGCTTTCTCAAAACGGCCGTTCTGGCTGCGATGGTGAGCCTGGCCCCGGCAGTGATGGCCATGCGCTCGGTTTCTGAAGCGAATGGGCGTAGCTGATCCCTGTGGGCGGTTTGCGCGCGCATATTGACACAATGTGCTACATGCGGTATTTATGAAGTATGGTCAACCGCACCACCGTCAATGTCTCGCTTACCCCGGAACTCGACGCGTTCCTTCAGAGCCGGGTCCGGTCTGGCGGCTACCAAACAACCAGTGAGGTGGTCCGAGAGGCGCTTCGGCTGTTGCAGCACCAAGAGAAGCGCCGGGACGCATCGTTGCGGGAACTCAGGGCCAAACTCAAACGCGGTGCGGCCCAGGCCGAACGTGGAGAGTTGCTCGACGGTGATACGGTCTTCGACGAATTGCGCGGGCTCATTGAGGAACGCAGACGAGCCAAGAAGAGAGCCGACAAGCGGTGAAGCGGCTATTCCTTCTCACCCCCGAAGCCAGATCCGACCTGGCCGACATCTTTCTCGACATTGCCGAGGATAGCCCCGCCGCCGCGGAGCGCCTTCGGCTTGAAATCTACCAAGGCTTCGAACGCCTGGGCCAGTCGCCCGGCATCGGCCACTATCACGAAGAACTTCTCGACCGGCGCTATCGCTTCTGGAACTTCTACTCTTACGTCGTGTGCTACGTATGGGAACAGAAGCCGATTCAGATCATCGCCGTTGTTCACGGCGCCCGCCATCTCGCGTCCTTCTTCAGCTCCAGGCTGAGTTCAGAATGATCTGCGGCACGCTCCGACCCAGCGCCGGCGGGCGGCGGAAGATTGGAACTTCTGTTTAGATGCGCGGTGCTTTCCGTTCACGCCGCGGACTCCGCCACGTAGGCGTCGAGCGGCAGTTTCGCGGCCATTCGTCTGTTCGGCTTTCTCAAAACGGCCGTTCTGGCTGCGATGGTGAGCCTGGCCCCGGCAGTGATGGCGGTTCGTTCGGTGTCCCAGGCGAACTCCCGGAGCTGAAGACCAGCGCGGTAAACCGGAAGATGTCGGTGTCGGCATCCTGCCAGCAATTCTTGGGCAGGTCGGCCTTGTAGCAGGTCTGCTCCAGAAAAGTGGCGCGGTCCCACTTTTCTTCTACCGGAACCTGGGGGAGCAGCAGCCCTTCGATGTCCCCCTTCTTCATGATCAGGCCATGCTGTCCCACGCGGATCTCCTTGACGTCGAGCACCCGGCGGAGCGGTGAAAGGACCGAGACTTCGTACTCCAGCGCACCCAGTTCGCTCGCGGAGACGGGCCGGAAGCGGGTGTCCCGCAAGGCAGCGAACGCGGCCACGTCCCGAACGGTAATCGCGAGAGGCTTCATGGGAGCTACGTAGCCGATGCAGCCGCGCAGTTGCCCGTGCTCCTTGAGGGTGACGAACGCGCCGCGCTCCTGCTCCAGCGCCGCCAACCCCACTGGTGAATACTCGTACTGCTTGTGATCTCTCACGGCGCTTTCCACGGACTTGCGGGCGATCTTGAGCAGCTCGTCTTTCTCCCGCGTACTGAGAGAGAAAGGCGTCTCGCTGGCCGCGCCGCGCGCCGGGGCTTTCACGAAAGCCACGGCGCCGTAGCCCACCACGCGGGTCTTGTCGCCGGCCGGCACATCGCCGGAGTTGGCATAGTCCAGCACCTTGGCCTGCGAGGCGCCCAGCCGCTCGGAAGCGATCATGGCGGCGATGATGGGATATCCGCCGCAGGCCTCCCAGACGTTCACGCTGGGCTCGAAGTTGCGCGCCATGCTGAGGTAGTCCCACTCTTCGATGGCCTTCAAGGTTTTGTGGTCGATCCTGACGGCGTCGTTGTAGGGGTGGTAGTGCGAGAGGTCGGAACTGGCGACGATCAGGGTGTTGGTGCCCTGCATCAGCTTGGCCAGCGCCAGACCCAGCGCGCGGCAGGTTTCATAGCTCTGGTCGCCGATGACGATGGGCACAAGCTGGAACTGTCCCAGCACGCGCTGGAGGAAGGGGAGCTGATCTTCCAGGGCGTGTTCCCGCATGTCCGGCGTGACCGTGTGTCCGGCCCCCGAGAGCTTGATGAGCTTGCTCATGGCGGCCAGCTTGACGGCGAACGCCCGGTCCACGGGGACCTGGCCCAGCGGCGTGGTGTAGGCGGCGCCGTCGTACACCGACGCGAAACCGAAAGACTCGTAGTGCGAAGGCGCGATGACCACCACGCGGTCGAACTTGCGGCCTTTGAGCAGGGCGTAGGAGTACGCGGCCACTTGCCCGGCGTACTCGTAGCCGGCGTGCGGCGCGACCAGCGCCACCACGTCGGTGAGCGGCGGAGGCGCGGCCTTCGCTAGGAAACCATCCACCATTTTCGCAAGTTCGTTGGGGTCGGCCGGATAGAACGATCCGGCGACCGCGGCCGGCCGCACCTTGGCGGACTCGGCGGAGCTGGCGCCCCTGGGTCGGACCAGAACAAACGCCGCGACCAAAGCCAGCACGATGACAACGACAGTTAGAATTCTCATAAGTGAAGTAATCCGTCCCAAACTCCCGGGATGGCTTGTTGGCAGAACTGGCATTTGCCCCGGTTGAGGTGAATGGCCCTCACCGCGAAGCCGGCGCGCTCCACCACCACGCGACGGCACTTGGGGCAGTAGGTGCTCTCGGCCGGATGGCCGGGAATGTTGCCGATGTAAACGTAGTGAAGCCCTTCGGCGTCGCAGATGGCTTTGGCGCGCTCGAGGGTCGGCACGGGCGTCGGCGGAAGATTCTTTAAGAGATACTCCGGATGGAATTGCGAGAAGTGCAGCGGAACGTCCGGGCCTAACTCCGTTTTCACCCACCGGGCGAGCGACTTGAACTCCTGGTCGGAGTCATTCAAGGTGGGGATTACCAGATAGACGATCTCGTTCCAGGTCCCCTGCTTGCGAATGGCGGCCAGCGTGTTGAGGATGGGCTTCAACTCGCCGTTGACCACTTCTTTGTAGAACTTCTCGGAAAACGCTTTGAGATCGATCTTGATGGCGTCCACGCGGCGGCACAACTGTTTCAGCGGCTCTTCCTGAATGTAGCCTCCGCTGACCACCGCGCTCTTCACGCCCGCGGCGCGGCCGGCCTCCGCGGTATCCAGGACGTACTCGCAAAAAACCACCGGCTCGCTGTAGGTGTAGGCGATGGAAGGGCAGTTATACCGCTGCGCCACGGCGGGCACGCTCTGGGGAGGAAGATAGGTGTTCTCGACCTGTTCCGGCCGGGACTGCGAGATCTCCCAGTTCTGGCACATCTTGCAGTTGACGTTGCAGCCCGCGGTGGCGATGGAGAAGGCCATGGTGCCGGGCATGAAATGAAAGAAGGGTTTCTTTTCGATGGGGTCCACGTGGGCGGAACAGACGCGGGAGTAGACCAGCGAGTAGTAAGTGCCGCCGCGGTTTTCGCGCACGCCGCAGTAGCCGCGCTCGTGGTCGTCGATAACACATTCGCGCGGGCAAAGCTTGCACTTGATCTTCTTATAGGGCAGTTTCTCGTAGAAGCGCGCTTCGATGGTGAACTGCGCGTCGTTGGCCGCGGGCTTGGCTGGGGCGCTTTCCGCGGCGCACGCCGCCAGGCAGGGCAGGGTAGCGGTCTTGAGAAATGCCCGGCGGTCCATGGCTTCAGATCTCCACTTTTTCGATCAGGTTGGGGTCGTTGGTTCCGAGCCGGTGCTGGGCATCGGCCGCCCTGGCGATGTAGGCCGGTTCCCGGTGGACATCCCGCAGGGGCTCGATCCCCTTCTCGGCCCGTTTTTGTTCGATGATTTGCCACCCCGTGTAATCGAGCGCCACCGGGTCGCGGGAAGTCAGAATGCCGTTGAATGGCCAGGACCACTGCGGCATATAAGAAGGCCCGCCTTCGTACTGGGGCGCAATGGCGTCGCAGATAGTCAGCCTCACCTTCTGGCGGATGGGCGGCAGCATGTTGACGTCGGCGACGTACGGATCGCCGGCGGTGAGGTGGTACTTGTTGGGGTTGTGTATGGCGCCGAACAGGTTCTTGAGGGCCATGGTGACGCCCACAATGCCATGGTCTTTGAGCACCGGCAGGTTGACGACGGCGTCGCAGGTTCGCGTCACGGTTTTAGAGAGGAGACTCCCCACGCTGCCGTAGATTGCCAGGTCGGCTTCATACCCGGCGGCATCGTTGCCGATCGCGCGGATGCGATCCTTGCGGGAGGCCACCTGGTATCCGGCGCTCTCGAGGTCGGAGTTCAAACGGTCCCAGATGACGATGTTCTTCTGCGGAATTCCGGCCTGCTGGAGCCGCTCGCAGACGGCTTCGACCAGCACCGGATTGGTCGACGCGCCCCGGCCGGCCAGGCAGTTGACTTTCAGCCCGACCACCTCGCTGGGCCGGGCGATTCGCTTCCAGGCCTCGACAGGCGAATCGGCGTCATAGAGGGACTGGATGGCGCGGTCGAGCACTTTCAGGAGACGGGCGGAATCGACGGAGGCGCCCGATAGCCGAAGCGACGGGTCGCGGGCGATGACCACTCTCGATTTGCCTGGGACGGCGGCGTGGCCGGAGAGCGCGCCGGCAAGGCAGGCGCGCAGGAGATTTCGGCGACTGGTGCCCGGGTTTCGGTCCATACGCAACTCCCCCGCCTGGCCGGCGAATAACACGTATCCCGATTCTGTTATAGCACCCGGCTGGCGGTGCTGGTGAGCTGCGCGCGGCCACGCTGCAGCGGCGGGCTACCGCTCTGGGGGCGGCGGACCGTTCGGGTTGCCGCGGCCTCCGCCGCGGCCGGCGCCGGCAGGAGGCTTCCAGCCATCGTTCGACGGACCGTTCTGGAAGAAGTAGGAGTCTTTGCTCAACGGATGGCCGGTGGCGAACGTAAAGTTGGCCTGGCCGAAAATCTTGCCGGCCCTCTTGGTGTCGTTGTAAACCTTGGTGATCATTTGTTGGTATTCGGGGGAGGTCGCCGGGTATCCCGAAAACTGGCTCAGATCGTTGTTCCCGATGATCACGACATCCACACCGGGCACCGAGGCGATGTCGAAGGCGTTGGCCACGCCGGTGGGCGTCTCGATCATGATCACCACCAGCATGTTGTCGTTGATGGTCTGGTGGTAGTTGATACCATTGATGCCCCAAATGGCCGTTGCCTGGCCCTGCCCGGTGCTGCGCCGTGCGACCGGCGGATACCGCGCCCACTTGGCGGCCTCCCGCGCCCGGTCCACATCATCGACCGTCGGGACAATGATGCCCAGCACCCCGATATCGGTGGCGTGCTGGATGTGCCATTCCTGCGCGTCCGGCAGCCGGATCATGGGAATAGCGGGGGCGTGCGGGCACGTGCCGATCATCTTCTCGATATCGGCGAACTCGAGCGTGCTGTGCTGCATCTCAAACCAGGTGTAGTCGTAGTGCTTGGCCGCCTCGCAATAGGCGGCCGGGTCCATCTTGGATTGCGTGAAGCTGAAGATCTGTTTGCCGTCGAGCAGTTTCTGCTTGGCCGTGTTGTAAAGCGCCGGTTTGGCAGCCGGCTGCTGTTGCGCTTGCGCCGCCGACGCAGCGAACAGGCAGAGCATCGTGCCCATCGCGGCGGGCAGGACGATTCGTTTGATATTCATGAACCTCTCCGTGGTCTTCTTTCTACTTCACGACGCCGGGGGCCGTCTCACTCATGCCTTCCACCCATCCCGGATACCATCGAAAAATGTTGCCGGTCAGGCTGCCGATGAAGATATCGCCGTTGAGGCCGAGCGAAAGCCAATGCCCGGGACTTTCCATGGAGCCTAAAATCTTGCCCGTCGCTATGTCGATGCGCATGATCCGCCCCGCCAGCGTATCGTAGGCCAGGTTCTCCTGATTGTTTCTGTGAGTGACGATCCACAGCTCGTCCTTGGGCGAGATGTCCATTCCCTGGGTGGCCCCGAGATGGGTCCACTGCCGGAGGAACTTGCCATTGGAATCGAAAATCTGGATACGATTATTCTCGCGGTCGCTGACATAGACATTCTGGTGGGAATCGACCCTCACGGCATGGGGGGTGTTGAACTCTCCCGGTCCCGTGCCGCGCCTGCCCCATTCCATCAGGTACTTGCCCTCGCGGGAGAACTTGACCACGCGGGAGTTGCCGTAGCCGTCGGAGACCAGGAAATCGCCGTTGGGTAAGAACGCAATGTCGGTGGGACGGTTGAACGTGTCCTGGGTTGCGCCCGGCTTTCCCTTGGTGCCAAAAGTGCGCAGAAGCTGGCCGTCGCCGGTGAACTCCATGACCAGGTGAAAGCCGGTATCGGTGGCCCACACGTGGCCATTCTGGTCCACGCGCAATCCGTGAACGATGCTGAACACACCCTTGCCGAAGGAGCGGAGGAATTTCCCCTTGGCATCGAAGACCACGATGGGGTCGGCTCTGGGGCCGCGCTGGCCGGCGTACACCGTGCCATCGGCAGCCACAGCAACCGCCGACAAGCGGCCATACCTCCAGCCATCGGGGAGCGTGTCCGGTTCCTGTCCGAACAGGATCATGACCCGGTACCTGAGCAAGCCACCCTCGTGCGGATACCAGCCCTGTTGCTGTTGGGCCGAACAGACCGCGACGAAAAGAATGGCGAACGAGATGAGGAGAAACCAATGTGCTTCTTTCATGTGATGAGCCTCGGCAAGAACCCCGATGATAGTCCGATTCAGAGACAGCGTCAAGAAAGCCTGGGATTTTAACCGATCGGGATGCGCACGACGAGCCCGTCCTTGACGCGCGCGATCAGGGCGGAGAAGGACGTTACACCCTGGCTGTGCATGGCCCGGTAGTGCGCGCCGAGGGGCGTTACGTCCACCACCAGGCTGTGGCTGTCGATGGCCACCCGCACATCGGGTACGCCGTCCCCATCCAGGTCCACCTCGTCGGAGAGGTGCGCGGGCAGCCTGTCCGCGGGAGTCCAGGTAATCTGCACAAAGGGGCCGATGCGCTGCCAAGGCGATCTCCGCGGCACGGGGCGGTTCACCACAATCCGGTAACCTTCGCGCTCAATGACGTGCGAGATTTCGCCGCCGGAGTATGTGGGGTCGATGCGCAAGTGCGCGGCGCCGATGGCGCTCTGGAACCACCCGAACAGGAGAAACGGAGCGAGCACGGCCAGCGCCAGGGTGAGCACCGCGCCGGAATTGCCCAGAATGGAGCGTAGTTTTCTCATGATCGGCCTCCTTCAAACCATCAAGCCAAATAGCTTTTCCAGCGTGCCCGCAATGATGCTCCCGCCAAACATCACGGCGAAAGCCCAGGCGGAGTACAGGTGCATCAGGCGCGCCCGCTCGGAGGACGCTCCGGATTCCGTTCCCTTGATGTGCCACACGGCCGCGTCCCGAACGCAGGCATCCACGCAGGCGCCGCATTTCATACAGGACATCAGCGGCTTGCCGGAGCGGACCGCCTCCGGGGTGATCGACATGGTGGGACAAGCCTTCTCGCACAGCACGCAGGGGGTGCACTTGGATTGGTCGATGCGAATATCGAAGGCGCCGGTCTTGTTGAAGATGGACTGGAACGCGCCGAACGGGCAGAGGAAGCTGCATTGCGTGCGCTTCTTGGTGAGCAGCGGCAGCACCACGACGAGGCCGGCGAACAAAGTTATGAAGATCCCCATCTGTACGGCCGTTTCGAACGATCGCACCGCGGGGTACTCGGTGACCGCTTTGAAGGGGCACAGCCACATGCAATAGACGGGCTCGAGGGTGGCGGCCGACAGCAGAACAATGGCCGCGAGCACGGCCCAGGGCATCCATCGCCAGCGGGGGTCGATGCGGCGGATGCGGGGCTTGGCGGGAATGGCCGCGAAGCCCTCTTCAATCCCGCCAAAGAAGCAGCCAAAGCTGCACCACCCTTTTCCAAGCACCAGGGTGGCCGCCAGCCAGAGGGCGACCATGGCGGCGATGGCATGCGGGTTGGACGCGGTCGGCAGAATGGAGCCTGGGAAGATGACTGTCCTGGCGATGGCCGCCGGCAGGATCATCATGGGGATGGCCAGGAAGCAGAAGGGCGTGTCGCCGGAGAGCATGCGGTCCACCGGGATGCTCATGGAACCGCGCAAGGCAAACAATTGCCAGATGAACCCGACCGGGAAGAGGAAGCCCAACGCCACGAAGAAATAGCGGCGCCAGCGGTGAGTTTCGAGCGTCCGCATCATCTGGAAGAACAGCGCCACCATGAAGACCAGGGTCACGCCGGCGGCCAGCTTGGGCGCGCGCCCGGGCTGCATCATGGCGCGGGAGAACATCAGCAGCGACCAGAGCAGGATGGGCAAGGTGAGGAGCAAAGACTTCCCGGCGCTCCTGCGAGGAGTAGGTAAGACGCGATCAGGCATGCAAGAAGACCCTTCCTAACACAATCAAGGCCAGGTATCCGTAATAGCCGGCCAGCAGAAACAGCGTGAGCCGCGCCACGACGCCGACGGCGGCGAAGCGGCGCAGCATACCGAGCCCCACCGAAGGCGCGAACCAGATGGATGTGCCGAAGAAAAACCAGAGAAAGAAGAGGAGGGCATGGGCCAGCCCCCCGCTTTCCGCGGCGCGCACTCCGGCGGCGACGAACGGCGGGCACAACGTCAGCCCGCTCACAAATCCGAGAATCACAGGGGCGAAACTCCGGTATCGCTGCGTGAAGAGGCGCGCCCGGGCAGCGGGGCAGGGCTGGTCGCAGGACGCCGCCGGCTGTGCGCGCATGGCCAGGGCGTACCCACCCAGAAAGATGGCGAGGCCCAGGTCGGCAAGGCCGTAGATCAGCGCGTGGCCGCGCGGCTGAAGTTGGAGCGAGAGCCCCAGAAGCCAGGCGAGGCAGGCGAAGCCCAGATAACCGGCCAGCCGGCCCCCCAGAAACTGGGCGAGCAGGGCGCCGGTGCCGCGCGGAGACCTTTGTTCGGCGGCCAGCACGGGCACCAGAACGGGACTGCACGACGCCAGGCAGACCGGACCGGAGGAAACGCCAAGCAGGAGAGCTTCCGTCATGAGGCCGGTCAGCGGCATCAACCCGAGTATAGAGTACGGTGCGGAATGCGGAAGTGTTCCCGGATAGAATGGAGGTTGGTGCGTGAATACCACCTGGCGGGGCGGGTTGCGATCCGGCGCATGAACCGGAAGACGGCGGCGCGGCTGCGCGTCGAGAGGCTGGCGGAAGTCTCGAAGCGGGTGCGTGAGGAGAGCATGCGGGTGAACGCCGAATTCGCCTCTATCGAGCGAGATCCGGGTGGAATGGAAGACTGAGCCCCTCTACGGTCGCGGCTGCGGCGCGGCGTAGTGGGGCAGCCTTTCAGGCTGCGGACCCGCTTTCCAGCGGGTCCAGCCGGCCGGAAGGCCGGCTTGCGGCCATGATTGGCCGCCCCACATGGGTGGAGTTGTGCCACATCAGGGGCAGGTCGGGGATCTGCACCACATATAGAATGAGAGATTCAACATGCAACAGAGGATCTCACCGGCTTCGGCGATTTCGGGCGACATCGTGCTGCCGGGCGATAAGTCGATCTCCCACCGCTACGCCATGATCGCGGCCATCGCCGAGGGCGAGACGCGCATCCGGAACTACTCGACGGGGGCGGATTGCCATTCGACGCTGGGGTGCGTACGGGCGCTGGGAATCGAGGTGGAGGGCGCGGGGACCGAGTTCGTCATTCGCGGCCAGGGGCTCGAGGGGCTGCGCGAGCCGGCGGGCGATCTGGACGCCGGCAATTCCGGCTCGACCATCCGGATGCTTTCGGGCATTCTGGCGGCGCAGCCGTTCCGCACACGCATCGGCGGCGATGTATCGCTCTCGCGGCGGCCCATGCGGCGCATCATCGAGCCGCTGTCGGAAATGGGAGCGCGCATCCGCGCGCGCGAGGACCAGTTTCCGCCGCTGGAAATTCAGGGCGCGAAGCTGCGACCCATCGACTACACGCTTCCGGTGGCGAGCGCGCAGGTGAAGACCTGCGTGCTGCTGGCGGGCCTCTTTGCCGAGGGCGCTACGTCGGTGACGGAGCCGGCGCGGTCGCGCGACCACACCGAAATCGCGCTGCGAGAATTCGGCGCGGACGTCACCGTGGAGCGCCGGAAGATCACGGTGGTGGGGAGACCAAGACTGACGGGGCGAGAGCTGGTGGCGCCCTCGGATCTGTCCTCGGCGGCCTTTTTCATCGTGGCGGCGCTGCTTCTGCCGGGGTCGAAGCTGGCCATTCGCGGGGTGGGGCTGAATCCCACTCGCTCGGCGCTGCTCGATTTTCTCACGGGGATGGGAGCCAGAATCCGCATTCTCGATCTGGAAAGCTGCAACGGCGAGCTGGTGGGCGGGATTCTGGTGGAGCATTCCGATTTGCGCGGCGGCATGATCGCGGGCGGGCTCACGGCGGCGCTGATCGATGAGATCCCGGTGCTGGCGGTGCTGGGTGCCGCCACCGAGGAAGGGCTCACGGTGAGAGACGCCTCCGAGCTGCGCGTGAAGGAAACCGACCGCATACGCACGGTGGTCGACAACCTGCGCCGTATGGGCGTCCCAGCCGAGGAGTTGCCGGACGGCATGGTCGTTCCGGGACGCCAGAAGTTCCGCGCCGCCGAACTCGATTCCTTCGGCGATCACCGCATCGCCATGGCCTTCGCGGTGGCGGCGCTGGGCGGCGACGGCGACTCGGTCATCCACGGAGCGGAAGCGGCATCGGTCTCGTTCCCCGAGTTCTGGGAAACGCTCGGCCGGATCGCTTCACGTTAACGGCGGCGCCATTGGCAATCCTCGCAACCGCCGCGCGGTCGCGCTGTTGCATCAGACTGCTCGCAGCCCGGCGATTAGCGCATCGAGCGCGATGGTCTTCTGGATGTTGCGGCGGACGAGCTGGGCGATTTCATCCACCTGCGCGACGGCCTTGCGGATCCAGCGGAATGGCAGCTTGCCGGCGAGCGCTTCGAGCTCGCCCCGAATATCCTGGTTGTGGATCTCGCCTCCGCTCTCGCGCAGAATCAGCAGGTCGCGCAGCAGTTCGTAGAGCACTTTGAGATACAGATCGAGCTTCTCGCTCTTGCTGCGGCCGATGGCCTCGGAAACCGCAACCCAGGAGCCGAACGGCGCCAGGTTGGCGGCCACTTGGACGAGCGCCAGCATGGCGGCGCGGCGCTGGTCGTGGGCCTCGAGGTCGAGCGAAACGGCGAGGCCCGGGCTGCCGGCGGCCAGCGCCACGCGGCGCTCGGGCTGGTCCAACTGGCGTGAGGCGGCGAACTGCTCCATCTGGTCGCGCGAGAGCGGCGCGAAGTGGAACGGCACGGCGCGCGAGCGGATGGTGGGCAGCAGGTCGTAGGCGTTTTCGGCCGTCATGACGAGGATCAGGTAGGGAGGCGGCTCCTCGAGCGTCTTGAGCAGGGAATTGGCGGCCTGATCGTTGGCGCGGTCCACGCGATCGATCAGGAAAACGCGCCGGCTGCCCTTGTGGGGCAGGTACTGTGCGCGGTCTTTGAGCAGGCGAGTCTGCTGGATGGAGATCTGGCGCAGCGGCCCGTCGGGCGCGAAGGTGACGAAATCGGGGTGCGTGGAATAGAGCAGCGGGTCCTCGTTGCGCTTGTCGGCGGGCCATTTCTCGCGGGCGGCGACGATCTCGAGGTTGTGCGGCAGGCTCAGGTCGTCCTGTTCGATCTGCTCGGGGTGGCCCAGCAGGCGCGCGCCCAGGCGGCGGGCCAGCGTGGCCTTCCCCACGCCCTCGGGACCGGAGAAGAGCAAGGTCTGCGCCAGGCGCTCGTGCGCCATCATCCGCTCGAGTGCGAGTGTGACGTGCGGGTTGCCCCAGAAGTTGTCAAACATACGCGCTGACGATGCTCCAGACCTGGCGCTCGATGGCGTCGGCATCGGCGCGTCCGTCGACCACCTTGACGCGCTCCGGCTCGCGCGCGGCCAGCGCGTGGTAGGCCTCGTAAACCTTGCGGTGGAATTCGATGGATTGATCGTCCATGCGGGTTTCGCAGTGCGGTTGCGCCAGATTGCGGGCGCGGGCGCGCGCCAGGCTGGTTTCAGCGTCGATATCCACCAGCAGCGTGAGATTGGGCTTGAGGCCGCGGCAGGCGATGCGTTCGAGCGCGACGATGGTCTCCACACCGAGGTTGCGGCCGCAGCCCTGGTAAACCAGCGAGGAATCCGTGAAACGGTCGGCCAGCACGATCTCGCCGCGGTCCAGCGCGGAGGCGATCCACTCATCCACATTCTGCGACCGCGAGGCGAAATAGAGCAGCACTTCGGTGGTGGGGCTGAGTTCCTGGTTGGCGGCATCCAGCAGGATGCGGCGGATCTTCATGCCGATGGGCGTGCCGCCGGGCTCGGCGGTTTC
>JBEKSR010000069.1:0-31037 GCA_049516835.1 Bryobacteraceae bacterium
CGTGTTCGTCCAGATGCGGCCACATACCAGCAAAGAACTGGGCGAGTTGGGCATCGGAAGCCATACCCAACTTGATAACACATCCGAGTAGCAGATGTAAATTTTATTTATTTACGACGCCTAAAGCCGGGAAGCTCTACATTCATCTGTTTGAGTGGCCATCCGGCCCGTTCAGGCTCGCGGGGTTAAGAGGGAAGATCGCGCACGCGGATCTGTTGGCGGACCCTGAACACGAACCACTCGGCGTTACGCAGCACGGCGGCGACGCGGCAATCCTGCTCCCCTCAAAACCACCCGGTGAACTGGCCAACGTCATCCGGTTACGTTTTGACGAGAGCCCAACACAAGAAGGGACCGGTTGAAGGCGATCAGGCTCGGGCACAGGAACGGCGTCATCAGGGTAGCCCCGCCTATGCTGGTCAGTCCCACGATGAAGCCTGCGCCGAAGCCCATCGCCATGAGCGCGACTGATGTTGACACTGCTCGATTGTAACTTGACGCTGCTAACGGACGTGGCCTTCCGGAAATCCGCAACCCGACAACCTGCACAACCTGCAACCCGATTTGACATTCCACCCTCCGGTTGAGAAACAACTGGCGGCGGCCAAGCAGCAGGTGCGGGACATCGCGGTGAAAGCCATCGAGGGTGCCAGCGGAGCCAAGGCCCTGTCGCCCGTCAACCAGATCGCCATGGAGCAGGCCAAGAACCGGCCGCAGGGATAGATTCGCGAGGCTGGCTCCAATTCGCCGTGCAGCGGCGGCGGCGCCGCCCTGCACGCCGATTACAGCCCGGTGAACGCCGCCAAACCCGCCATCGGGGTTGAGAGGGTGCTGGTTTACCTCACCGGTCTGGGCACGGTGACTCCCGCCGTGGCCGACGGCACGGCCGGCAACATCGCCACGCTCTACCCGTCGAATGCGGATGTCGCGGTTTACGTAGGCGGCGAGCAGGCGGCGGTCCTCTTCAAGGGCCTGGCCCCCGGATTTCCGGGTTTGTACCAGCTCAACGTGACCGTGCCGCAGTTCCTCAAAGCATCCGGCAACCTGTCGCTGGCCATCCAGACCCTGAACGCCTATCACGATCAGGTGGACATCCCGATTCTATAAAGGCCGATGAGCACCGAACCGTCACGACCGGACGATTTCGCGAGCCTCTACCGCCGCCGATTCCAGGAACACAGCGCGCGCACACTGTCGAGTACGCGCCGGCTTAAGGCCCCGACGCCCGTGGATGCCCTAAGCGCCGGTGGCGCAATTGATTCCAGCGAGGTTGGGCGGGATGGCGGGCAGGTAGTCCCGGTCGGACGCTTGCTGGCTCCAACCAGCCGCTGAGACGCCCTCCGGTCAGCAGTTCAGCCACCGGGAGCGGATTCGTGCCCGAAAACGCTTGTACAGGGTGAGATCCTGGCCCAGGAAGGCCAGAACGGCGCGCCCTACTGAATCGGTCGGATTCAGCCAGTCGATATCCGTGGCCATTTCTCTGGACACGTTCTCGACGGGCAGAGGTATATCGAGCAAGTGGAGTCCATAAGGACGCAGCTTCTCTCGCAACAATCGCACGCTGGTTTCCATTTCCTCCACCAGCCCGACAAAGAAGAAGTCTTCGAGTACCGCGGTCGCCAAAGCGAGCTTGATAGGTTCGAAGCCGTGATACAGTGAAGAATCGCGATCCAGCCAGCGGTCAGACAGCTTCAGTATCCCACCCACGGCGTCAAGCCAGGTCTGCTCGGTGAGGAAGTGCGTGACAAGATTGTCTTCTCGTACGGCTGCGGGCTGGTTGTTCAGCACCCAGGCAGCCATGTCGCGCAACGACAAGTCCGTGCAGTCTGCGGGCCAGTATTGCTTCAAGCTCTCCGGAGAAGCACGATAACGCTTCTTCCAGTAGGTGAGGTAAGAGATAAACCGCTGCATCGGCTCGCGCAGGAATGCGACGTACAGCGGCAGCCGGTTTCCGATAATGAGCGGGAACAGCCGGATTGAATGACTGGACAAAGACACAACCTCTGGCCTGTCGAGGACCAGATCCACCAGCTCGTCCCGTGTCAGGAACGGGCCTTGATCAAGAGGATAGTGACCAAAGTGCCGGTCGGCAAAGCTCATCCCCAGCAGACGATTCAGGGAAGTACCAGCACACTTGTAAATGTGTACATGTACCAGTAGCGGCCGCAACTCCGTCCCCGCATGCTCCCGGAGCCGGAAGGCCAGAAGAGCTCTCGCCTCGCTTCCTTGACCCCGGAGTCTTTGCCGAGCCAGGCAGTAACCGGCGCGGTCTAGCGTACGCAAGACGTCCTCCGCTTCCGGGTCGCCGGGCGCGAGCTCGATCAGCAGCAGGGGTGCTACAGTCAGCAGGTGCAGGAAGGCCGTGGGGCTGTACCCCAGTTCGGTGGCGCCACGCAGCACGACGACATCGAACGCTCTAGCTTCCGTCTGCAGCCAGGAAGCCGGAAAATCCAGCGCTTCGTCCCCCTTGGCTCGGCATGCCGCACCCGGCAATGATAGGCGCCTCACCAAGGCGCCAGCGCTGGGCAGAGCGGCGGATGAATCGTCGCGAGAGTGGCCAACGTCAAGGATTCGTACCCCGCTGAGATCCGTTCGCCCCAGCGTATTCAACAACAGCGGCAGAATCTCACTCTCAAACTGCGCCGGTGACTGCTCCATACGAGCGCGCGGGAGAGCCGAAGCAGATCGTCTCCGGCACACCCACATCTTTCGCAGAAAGGTGTTCCCGTGACGCCATTGCCCGTTGTGCTGCGGTTCCCAGTCGTACACAGAAGGATACTCACCACCCCAATTTGCCAAAGGCGAAGAGATGTCCTGGACCGAGAAGCCGTGTCGCTCCATGAGACCGATGATCCACGCCGGCGAGGGCCGGCAGCCAATACCGGAGAAGGAACCGCCCGGCTCATGATCACTCTCATAAAGGCATCGCAGCCAGGGCGAATCCAACACGATGGTCTCCAGCAGGATGACGTCCGTGAGCCGGGTGCATTCGATAAGGAAGGACTCCGGGGCAGCCAGATGGTAAAGCGTCCCAAAGCACAGGACGGCGTCGAACCTGCCCAGAGGGGCCGGGTCCCAGTGATCCAAATCCACAACGGCAGCCTCCCGGCCAGGGTACCGTTTCCTCAGAATCTCGATGAACTCTTCACGGGCGTCGATGCTGACAACGCGGCAACCGGCTGTCTCGAAGACTTCTCCTAGTCGTCCAGTCCCGCAGCCGGTTTCCAGAACTCGCAGGCCGCGCAGGCTTTGAATGTCGAAGTGCGCCTGGAGGTTGCATATCCGGCGGATTCCGGCCTCAACATAAAGAGGCTCATCAAGAACGCATTGCCCCTCTGGATTGTACTGTGCCACTGCCCCATTTCCGAAACAACGAAACCTTGCATGATAGCGCAAAGCGCGGTGCTCTGTATCCCGGCAGAATTGTCCAATACAAGATGAGCCTGAAGTCGGAGTTTGTTTCCAATGGTCGATGAGCCTGAAAAATCGAGCCGTGAGATCGGCGATGCTGCGGAGGAATGACAATCCGCATGGAGAATTGGGAACGGTTGAGTTTGGCCGAGATGCAAGCTTTTGTTGAGAACAATCGGAAAGTCCGCTTCAGCGCGAAGACGCCAGAAGTGGCGCACGGGATGATGGAGGGGGTGCTAAAGGAGCAGGGTTATCGTCGATTGAGCAAAGGGCAGAAAGGGATCGTGCGGCGGTATTTGGCCAAGATCACGGGGCTGAGCCGGGCGCAGGTGACGCGATTGATCCAGCGATGGAACAACCGCAAGAGGCTGACGATCGAGCGGGCCGCGCGGCGGCAGTTCGCACGCCGCTATTCGAGAATCGCTCCGAGTGAAGCGGTGGTTCGTCACGACCCGATTTGACATTCCACCCTCCGGCCCCGTAAGCTAAATGTTTTGCACCCCGAAGGGTTGGAGAAGTGTGTCAATGAGCACCGAGTTCCCCTCCAAGAACGGCATTGTTCGCCGGTGGCATGTCATCGACGCCCAGGACGTGGTTTTGGGCAAGCTCGCCAGCAAGGCGGCCATGCTGTTGATGGGCAAGCATAAGCCGTCGTACACGCCGTTTCTGGACACCGGCGATCACGTGATCGTCATTAATGTGGCCAAAGTCCGGCTCACCGGCCGGAAAGAAGACAACAAGGTTTATCGCCATTTCACCGGGTATCCGGGCGGACTGGTGGAGAAGAGCTTTAAGCGGGTGCGCGCGGAAAGGCCCATCCGCATTGTGGAAGAGGCCATCGCGGGCATGCTTCCCAAGACCAAGCTCGGCAAACAGATGTTCAGGAAACTGAATGTTTACGCGGGTGACCGTCATCCGCACGCGGCGCAGAAACCGGCCGCGCTGGCTTTGAAACGGAAGGTACAAGCTTAGTGGCAGCGACGATAGATCAACATTTGGGTACGGGCCGCCGCAAACGTTCGGTGGCTCGCGTGTTCTTACGGCCCGGCACGGGCCAGATCAAGGTCAACCACCGCGCGTTCGAAGATTACTTCCCCACGGAAAGTACGCGCGCGGTGGTGCGGCAGCCTTTGCAGGCCACCGAGACCATGGAGAAGTTCGACATTTTGATACTCGCCGACGGCGGCGGCGTCGCCGGCCAGGCGGGCGCGGCCCGTCTGGGAATTGCCCGGGCCTTGGTGGAGTTCAATGCGGAACTGCGGTCCCGGCTGAAAAAGCTCGGCCTTCTGACCCGCGACCCGCGCGCGCACGAGCGTAAGAAGTATGGCCAGAAGGGCGCCCGCAAGCGGTTCCAGTTCTCCAAACGATAAGGTTCCCCGTGAAGCAGCCTTCTGTTCCCTTTTCCGCGGCGCAAATCTCGCTTTGGACCGCGCGGCGGATGACGGGACACTGATGGAAGGCTTGAACCGAGGGGTTCGCCCCTCTCAACCGACTGAGGAGGTAGTTTGCCCGCAATCTCGATGAAGGAATTGCTCGAAGCCGGCGTTCATTTCGGGCACCAGACCAAGCGCTGGAATCCGAAGATGAAAGAGTACATCTTCGGCGAACGCAACGGAATCTACATCATCGACCTTCAGAAGACCCTGAAGATGTTCAAAGACGCCGCCCGGTTCGTGGGCGAGATGGCCGCGCAGGGCAAGAACGTGCTCTTCGTGGGCACCAAGCGCCAGGCGCAGGAAGCGGTTGCCGAAGAGGCCCGCCGCTGCCAGATGTACTTCGTGAACCAGCGCTGGCTGGGCGGCCTGCTCACCAACATGCTGACCGTACAGAAGTCCATCAAGCGCCTGAAGGAACTGGAAGCCATGGCGTCGGTGGAGGGCGGCTATGCCGGCCGGCCCAAGAAAGAAGTCATCCGGCTGGAGCGCGAGCGCAAGCACCTGGATCAGAACCTGTCGGGCATCAAGGACATGCCGGGGCTGCCGGACGTGCTGTTCGTGATCGATTCCAACAAGGAAAGCATCGCGGTGGTGAAGGAAGCGCGGCGGCTGGGCATCCCCGTGGTGGCGATCGTCGATACCAACTGCGACCCGGACGAAGTGGACTACGTGATTCCGGGCAACGACGACGCGTTGCGCGCCATCCGCCTGTTCGCCAGCAAGATCGCGGACGCGGTGATCGAGGGCCGCGCGCTGGCCACCGAGCACGATTTCACGGCCGACAAGATCGTCCAGGACGAGACCCCGGTGGAAGAAGGCATGGTGGAGTACACCGAGTACGTGGATCCCAAGTACGCCGAGAAGATCATGGCGGAGAGCCTGAGCATGGAAGACGCGCCGGTTCCAGTCTCACCGCGCAAGGGGCCCGCTTCGGAGACGGCTGAACCGGCGTCCGAGCCGGTGGTGACGGAGAGCGGGCACTAGGGTTACAGCGCCTTCCGCTGAACCAGTACGGAACTAAAACGGAATCATTATGGCGGACATTACCGCGGCATTAGTCAAGGACCTCCGCGAACGCACGGGGGCCGGAATGATGGAGTGCAAGCGCGCCCTGGTGGCGGCCAAGGGCGATATTGGGGAGGCCGAAGTCCTGCTGCGCAAGTGGGGCATCGCGTCGGCCGGCAAGAAGGCTGCGCGCGCCACCAAGCAGGGATCGATTGGGAGCTACATCCACCACGGCGGCCAGCTCGGCGTGCTGGTGGAGGTCAACTGCGAATCCGATTTCGTGGCGCGCACCGATGTTTTCAAGGAACTGGTGCACGACGTCGCGATGCACATCGCGGCGGCCGATCCGCGCTACATCCGCAAGGAGGACGTCCCGGCGGACGTGCTCGATAAGGAGAAGGAGATCGCGCGCGCGCGGGCCGTGCTGGAAGGCAAGCCGGAGAAGATTCTCGACAAGATCGTCGAGGGCCGGATCGCCAAGTTCTACGAGGAGGTCTGTCTTTTGGACCAGCCGTTCGTGAAGGAAGCCACCCTCACCGTGGGGCAACTCGTGAAGACCAAGATCGCCAAGCTGGGCGAGAACATCGGCATCGCGCGGTTCGTCCGCTTCAAGGTGGGCGACGTGGCGGCGGCCGAGGCGGGTGGCGAGAACCCGGTACCCGAGCCGGTCTCGCAATAAACAAATGTCCGGCTACAAGCGCATCCTGCTCAAGCTGAGCGGAGAAGCCCTGGCGGGCGGGGCCGCGTTTGGCATCGACGCCGAACGGGTCAAGCGGTTGGGGCGCGAAGTCTCCGATGTGGCGGCGGCGGGCGTTCAGATCGGCGTGGTGGTGGGCGGCGGCAATATCTTCCGCGGAGTGGCCGCGGCGGCCCAGAAGATGGACCGCGTGACGGCCGACCAGATGGGCATGCTGGCCACCGTCATCAACTCCCTGGCGCTCTCCGATGCGCTGGAGCAGATGGGCGTTCCGACGCGCGTCATGACCGCCATCGAGATGCGCCAGTTGGCCGAGCCTTACATCCGGCGCCGCGCCATCCGGCACCTGGAGAAAGGCCGCATCGTGATTTTCGCGGCCGGCACTTCCAATCCTTACTTTTCCACGGATACCGCGGCCACGCTGCGGGCGCTCGAAATCAAGGCCGAGGTGATCGCCAAAGCCACCCGGGTGGACGGCGTGTACGACCAGGACCCGCTGAAGTTTCCCGCGGCGGTGAGATATCGGGAAATCTCCTATCTCGAGGTGCTCTCGCGGGGGCTGGGCGTGATGGATGCCACCTCGATCGCCATGTGCCGCGACAACAAGCTGCCGATTATCGTTTTCAATCTGAACACTCCAGGCAATATAATGCGTATGTCGATGGGCGAGCCCATCGGCACGGTAATTCACTAGCCGCTTTTCGGAGACACTGCGCTATGAAGACAGAACAACAACCAGCACCGGGCAGTCCAATCTTCAACTCCGTGAAGGAAGTCGAGGGCAACCTGAAGGCGCGTATGGAGAAGGCCGTCTCGGATTTGCAGCACGAGATGGCCTCCATTCGGACCGGGCGGGCCTCACTGGGGATTCTGGATCATATCCGGGTGGATTACTACGGGACGCCCACCCCGCTCAACCAGGTGGCCAACCTGCACGTTCCCGAGCCTTCCCTGATCACCATCCAGCCGTGGGACGTTTCACAGATCGGGCCCATCGAAAGGGCCATTCGGGTTTCCGATCTGGGTCTGAATCCAGCCAACGACGGAAAGGTGATCCGGCTGCCGATCCCGCCGCTGACGGAGGAGCGCCGCAAGGAACTGGTGAAGAAACTGCACGGGGTCGCCGAGCACCATCGCGTTTCGGTGCGCAACATCCGGCGGGATGGCAACGAAGCGGTGAAAAAGCTGCTGAAGGACAAGAAGATCACCGAAGACGACGACAAGAAGGCCCACGACGAGATCCAGAAGCTGACCGACTTGTGCATGGAGAAGGTCGACCAGGCGGCCAGAACCAAAGAAAAAGAGATCATGGAGATCCGGTAAATTGTGGGGCAGGCTTTTCAGCCTGCGGACCCGCTTTCCAGCGGGTCCAGCCGGCCGGAAGGCCGGCTTGCGGGCAGGATTGCTCGCCCCACAATCTGTGCAGAATGTCGATTCTGCAAAAACTGAGCGACATTGGGTTGGCAACCGCCGCGCCGGATGCCATCCGGCCCCACATCCCCGCTTACGCCAGCCCCAATCTCTCCAGCAGCGCCTGCGGATCGGGGTCTCGTCCCATGAAGTCGCGGTACAACTCCGCTGGGTCCTGGCTGTCTCCCTTGGAGAGGATCTTCTCCCGGAACTCGGCGCCCACTTCGCGGCTAAAGATGCCCTGGTCCCGAAAGCGGGTGAACGCGTCGGCATCCAGAACCTCGGCCCATTTGTAGGAATAGTAGCCGGCACCGTAGCCTACCGGGCTGCCAAACAAGTGGGTGAAGGCCGCGATCATGGCGTGCTCGGGCGGCAGCGGCGCGGGCGCGAATTCCTGCAAGAGGGTCCGGGCGCATTCCACCGGGTCTCCGTCCCGCTGCGGTGAATAGCGGGTGTGCAGCAGCAGGTCCACGAAGGCGAACCCGAGTTGGCGCATCTGCCCGTTGGCGGCGCGAAAGGTGCGCGCGCGCTTCATCTTCTGGAAGAGGGCGTCGGGAATCGGCTCCCCACTCTCCCAGTGGCGCGCGAACAGGTCCAGCGCCTGGCGTTCCCAGCACCAGTTCTCCATGATCTGCGAGGGCAACTCGACGAAATCCCACGCCACCCCGGTGCCGGCCAGCGTGCGGATTTCCACCCGGCTCAGCAAATGGTGCAGCAGATGGCCGAACTCGTGGAAGATGGTCTCCACTTCGCGATGCGTCAGGAGCGCCGGCCGGCCGCCCACCGGGGCGGTGAGGTTCCCGCAAATCAGGCCCAGGTGCGGGTGGAATTCCCCGCCGGCGGGACCGCCCGTGATCAGAGCATCCATCCATCCGCCGTCGCGTTTGTTCTCCCGGGGATACCAGTCGGCGTAGAAGCCGCCCAGAAACGCGCCGTCGCCGTCGTGGATGTTGTAGTAGCGAACCTGCGGGTCCCACACCGGCACGCCTGGCTCTTCGGACACCCGAATGCCATAGAGGCGGTTCACCAGGTCGAACAGGCCGGCAGTCACGCGCTCGAGCGGGAAGTAGGGCCGCAGGGCCTCCTCGTCGAAGTCGTAGAGAGCGGCGCGCTGCTTCTCGGCGTAGTAAGCCACGTCCCAGGGCTCAAGTTCCGGAGCGTCCGGCCCCTCCAGAGACCGGCGGAACTCCAGCAGTTCCCGGTTCTCTTCCCGGAAACGCCGCTCGGTCTTGGCTCTGAGATCTTCGAGGAACGTCATGGCGCGGGCGCCGTTGTGGGCCATGCGATCTTCCAGCACCAGGTCCGCGAAATCCGGGAAGCCCAGAAGCCGAGCCTTCTCGCGGCGCAGATCGAGGATGCGGGCGACCAGTGGGCGGTTGTCCCACTCGCCCGCCGTCCCGCGCACCGAGTGGGCCAGGTAGACCTGCCGGCGGATGGCGGCATTGTCGAGATAGGTCATCACCGCGAAGTAATCGGGCGATTGCAGGGTGAAACGCCAGCCTTTCCGACCTTTGCGCGCGGCGCTCTCGCGCGCCGAGGCGAGCGCCGTGGCGGGCAGCCCGGCCAGCTCCGCCTGGTCGGTGATCGGGAGCTCGAAAGCGTTGGTGGAATCCAGCACGTTTTCCGAAAACCTGGTGGTGAGCTGGGTCAGCTCCACGTCGATTTCTTCCAGCCGCTTCTTGCCCGGGGCGTCCAGGTCGGCGCCGTGGCGGCGGAAATCGTCCACGGTCTTGCTCAGGAAGCGTCGCCGCTCGCCCTCGAGACCGGCGCCGTCCGGGGTGGCGGCATACGCCTGGATGCCTTTCCACAGCCCTTCCTGAAGGGGAATGCCCGAGTGGAACGCGCTGACCTCCGGCTCGACGGCGTTGAACGCGGCGCGCAGCTCCGGGTAGGTGGCCACCGACTCGAGGTGCCGCACCACTCCCATGGCGCAATCCAGCGGTTCCGTCAGGTGGTCCAACGCGCGCATGGTGTTCTCGAAGGTGCGCTCGCCGGGCTGGGCGGCAATGGCCTCCAGGCGCACGCGCGCCTCGCGCAGCAGTTCCGCGGCGGCGGGCTCGACGTGCGCGGCGCGGATGCGGTCGAACGGGATTCGGAACTCGAGCGCCAGAAGCGGATTCGGCTGGCTGGGGTTGGGCACTTTATCCAGCGTAACAGGTGCGTACAAAAAGCCACAAAATGGTTACCATAGAGAGAGCATGGGTTCTGACGAGAACGGGGTGCCCTGTCCTGTCCCAGCCGGGGAGCGGCTGAACGTCTTCGCCGTGGTGATCTATGTTCCCGACCCGCTGGGACGTTTCCTGGACGACCTTCGGCGGGAACTGGCGCCAGGCTGCAATCCCCACGCGCACGTGAGCGTGCTGCCGCCGCGGCCGCTGGCGGTGGAATGGCAGGCGGCAGCCGGACAAGCCCGCGCCTTGACTGAGGGATGGGCGCCTTTCGAGATCGAACTGGCCGGGCTTCAGATCTTTCCCGTCACCAACGTCATCTATCTCGAAATCGGCGCGGGAGCCGAGGACCTGCGGCGCATGCACGCCGCCATGAATACCGGCGTGCTCGAGTTCCAGGAACCGTTTCCGTACTATCCCCACATCACGCTGGCGCAGGAGATTCCGCACCAGGAGGTCCGGGCCATTCACGAACTCGCACGGCGGCGATGGAAGCAATACGGAGGCGGCAGTGTGTTTCGGGCGGAGCGGACAGTGTTTGTCCAGAACACGCCGGATAACTGCTGGATCGACTTGGCCGAGTACTCGATGGGCGCAGTGGCAGCCAGGTGAATACTTGAGACGCATCCCTCCGAGCACCACTACAGTATTGAGACCTTACGACCGATATAGAGTAGAGATAGAAGAGCGCGCGCCGTGCGCGGAAGGCGGGCCTGTGGATAGCGTCGTGGTTTGCGACACCGAGCCGATTGCCATGGAAGGACTTCGAAGCCTGCTGGAATCGGCTGAGGGGCTGCGTGTGATCGCTACCGAGACCTCGCTGGCGGATGGCATGGACGCGGTGCGTGAGTTGCAGCCGGCCGTTCTAGTCGTAGACAAGTCCTTCGGCATCCAAGCGGTGATGGAATGCCTCAGGACCCTGCGGCACGCGGAGTTCCACACGGCGGCGGTGGTGTGGAGCGTGGCACTGTCGGAAGCCGAGGCGTTGCGGTTGCTGCAAGCCGGCGCCACCGGAGTGGTTCACAAGACCGCCCGGCTGGACACGCTGCTGGATTGCATCCGCCAGGTGGCTGGCGGAAGCACCTGGATGGAAGAGGATCTGGTTGCCGCGCCGGACCAGCCGGTGCGCATTGGCCCCTCGGCCCTCACGCCACGCGAACTGCAGGTGATCGACCTGGTGGAGCGCGGGATGCCGAATAAAGAGATCGCCATCGCACTAGGCATCTGCACCGGCACGGTCAAGATTCACATGAAGCACATTTTCGAAAAAACCGGCATCCGCGGCCGGTACGGCCTGGCGCTTTCGGGGCTGAAGCACAAGGGCCGGATGGCGGCCGGTGCGGGGGCGTAGGGGGCGGTTTTACTGGCTGAGGATTTGCCTGACGTTGCGCCTGCCGTGCAGCACACGGACGATTTCCAGGTGCGTCTTGACGCGGTAGACAATCATATACGAATAGACTGTGAAGAAGAGCACGGGGTGTGAGGTCAGGTCAGATCGCTTGTGGCCCAGTCCGGGGTTACGATCCAGGGCCTCGAAAGCAGAGTAGATTTCCTCTTCCACCCGATTGGCCACGTCAAGGCTGGCCTTCTGGTAGAGATACCGCCAAATTTCGAAGATGTCTTCGTCCGCCTCGGGAGAGACGACGTAGCTGCTCATGCTTGCCGCTGCTGTTGCTCCAGCCAGGCGGCTTTCTTCCCCACAAGCCGTGTCCGAGATACTTCGCCGGGCATTGCGTGACCCTGATCCAACTGAGCGAGACCGATCCCGATCTGCTCGTGTACGGCGTCCTTGCTCTCGTGAAGAAACGCCTCTTCGTCGTGGAGCAACTGAACGGCGTGTTCCACAAACTCTTCAATGCTTCGGTAAGCACCGCGCGCTACATCCTTCTGAATCAGGGCCTCAAACTCGGGCTTGAGATGAATGGTCATGAGCGTACCTTGGGCGGCTCTTGGCCGATGTCAATTCGATGATCGCACATTTCACGCTCCCAACGCCGCCACCAGTGCGGCAATGCTATCCTAAACACTTGATCCGCTTAGTCTCACTGCGTCTCACATTCCTGCTTGCGGCGGTTTCCATAGCCTCTGCCCAGCCGCCGGTCCTGCTCGACGCCATGTCCCAGGAGCTGAACCGTAACTTCAGCGTTTTGAAGGAGAAAGCGGACCCGCCGCCGTACTTCGTGAGCTACGAGGTCACGGAACGGGAGTTTGCCTCGGTTTCGGGTGTGCTGGGGGCGATTACAGCGTCCGACGGCGGAAAAGACCGCTTGCTGGATGTCTCGGTGCGGGTCGGCTCGCCTAAGCTCGACAACTACCACCGGGTGCGGGGAGACCGCGGCCAGTTCACCTCGGGCGCCGCCCTTACCTACGAAGACAACGTCAACTCCATCAAGCGGCGGTTGTGGCTGGAGACCGACCGCGCTTATCGCGCGGCCGCTGAACGGCTGATCCGGATCAAGACGAATGCCCAGGTGAAGGTCGCGGAAGAGGACAATTCGGATGATTTCTCCACCGAGGCGCCAGCCGTGTTTCAGCAGACGCCGCCCAGGTTGAGGTTCGACGAGGCGGCCTGGAGCGACCGCATCCGCAAGCTGTCGGGGCGCTTCCAGCACTACCCCAGCGTGCTGACCTCGCACGTTGCGGTGCTCTGCCAGACGGACACGCGCTACCTGGTCGACACCGGGGGCTCGCGCCTCGAGCACGGGCGCGGTTTCGCGCGCGTGGTAATCACGGCTTCGGCCAAAGCCGCCGACGGCACGGACCTCAACGCCTTCGACACGTTCGAAGCCGTGGATGCGGCCGGGCTTCCCGACGATAAAGTGCTGCTGGCGGCCATCGACCGCGTGGCCAACGACGTTTCGGCGCTCCTGCGCGCGCCCGAAGCCGAGCCGTTTGTCGGTCCGGCGATTTTTTCCGGCCGCGCGGCGGGCGTGTTCTTCCACGAGATCTTCGGGCACCGCGTCGAAGGGCACCGGCAAAAGGACGAAAGCGAGGGCCAGACCTTCACCAAGAGCGTGGGCACGAAAGTCCTGCCGGACTTCCTCTCGGTGGTGTTCGACCCCACGCGCCGCAAGATCGGCCCGGTGGATTTGAACGGCTGGTACGACTACGACGATGAGGGCGTCAAGGCGCGGCCCGTTACGGTGGTCGACAAGGGCGTGCTGAAGACGTTCCTGATGTCGCGTTCGCCCATCCGTGGCTTCGATCACTCCAACGGGCACGGCCGGCGGCAGCCGGGGTACGAGGTGGTTTCGCGCCAGTCGAACCTGATCGTGGAATCGTCCAACGCGGTGACCGAACCGAGGCTGCGCCAGATGCTCATCGGCGAAATCAAGAAGCAGAACAAGCCCTACGGCCTCTACTTCCGCGACATCACCGGCGGCTTCACGACGACGCAGCGCGCCGGGTTGCAGGCGTTCAAGGTGATTCCGGTGATCGTCTACCGGGTCTATGCCGACGGCCGGCCGGACGAGCTGGTGCGCGGCGCCGACATCGTGGGCACGCCGCTCGCGAGCTTCGCCAAAATCCTGGCGACTTCGGACAAGCCCGAAGTATTCAACGGATATTGCGGCGCGGAATCGGGCAGCGTCCCGGTGTCGGCGGTTTCGCCGGCGATACTGGTCTCGGAGATCGAGATTGAAAAGAAGGCCAAGTCGCAGGACCGGCCCCCGCTGCTCCCCGAGCCCACGTCCCTGGAGAGCAAGGGAGAGTCGAAGTGAGGCGTTTGGCCGGTTGGCAGGCGGGGTACCCTCTGGGTCCGCCTGCCCCACGAGGACGCAAGGTGGGACGGACGCTTTCGTCTGTCAACCCGGTGATCGCATGGCTGCTGGGCGGCGCGGCGCTGGGAGCGGCGATGGCATGGAGCGCCCAGGCGCCGGCCCCCGACCCGGTGCTCCGCGCCATGCACGATGAGATGGAGCGCTCGCGCAAGCTGACGGTCTCCAACCTCGAGGCGCCGTATTTCATCGAATACCTCATGGACGAAGCGGAGAATTTCAGCGTCACGGCCAGCCTCGGCGGCCTGGTAGCGCGGCGCCATGAGCGCTTCCGCTCGCCGGAAGTCCACGTGCGCGTGGGCGATTACAAGTTCGACAACACCAACTACGCCGGCAGCGGATTTTCGTTCGGCACGCGCTACGACCTGGAACGGTTCCCACTGGAAGACGCCTACCCCGTGCTGCGCCGGTATTTCTGGTTGCAGACCGATTCGGCGTACAAGTCGGCGGTGGAAGCCATCTCCCGCAAGCGCGCGGCTCTGCGCAACCTCACGGCTGGCGAGCAGATCGACGATTTCGCGCACGCCGATCCGGTGCACTACATCCGGGCATTTCCCCGCCTGGCCATCGATGAGGAGGCATGGACCAACCGGGTGCGGGCGCTCTCCGCGATTTTCGCGCAGTATCCCGAGGTGAAGAATTCCACCGTGGTGCTGGAATCCGGCGGCGGCGGGTACTACCTGGTGAATTCCGAGGGTGCCGAGGTGCGCGCGCCGGAAAGCGCCACCTTTCTGCGGGCGCAGGCCACCGCGCAGGCGCCCGACGGCATGACCGTGCGGGATGCCGTGCTGTTTCACTCGCTGGATGTGGCGCGCATGCCCACCGACGCCGAGCTGAACCGGGGCATTACGGCGCTGGCCGAGAACGTGGTGGCGCTGGCGCACGCGCCCAAGGGCGAGGACTACAGCGGGCCGGTGCTGTTCGCGGGCGTGGCGGGCGCGCAGATTTTCGCGGAAGTGCTGGGCCGGAACCTGGCGCTCCCGCGGCGGCCGGCGATGGAGCAGGGCCGCGGCGGCGGGTTTTCGGCTAGTGAACTGGAGGGCCGCATTGGCGCGCGCATTTTGCCCGATTCGTTCGACGTGGTGGACGATCCCGCGCAGAAGGAATGGCGCGGCCGGCCGCTTTTCGGCAGCTACGACGTGGACCGCGAAGGGGTGGCGGCCGCGCCACTGCGCCTCATCGAAAAGGGCGTGCTCAAAGGTTTCCTGCTGACGCGCCAGCCGGTCCGCGGGTTTGAAGGATCCAATGGCCGCGCGCGTATGCCCGGCAGCTACGGCGCCAGCGCCGCCGGGATCGGCAACCTGTTCATCGGCTCTTCGGAGACCACGCCGGCGGCGGAATTGAAGCAGAAGCTGATGGAACTCTGCCGGACGCGCGACAAGCCCTACGGCATCATCGTCCGCAAGATGGATTTTCCCTCTTCGGCTTCGCTCGACGAGGCGCGGCGGTTGCTTTCCGGCGCGCAGGGGAGCGCGCGCCCGGTCAGCATTCCGATCCTGGTGTACAAGGTCTACCCGGATGGCCGCGAAGAGCTGGTCCGGGGCCTGCGTTTTCGCGGCTTGAATGCCCGTTCTTTGAAGGACATCCTGGCGGCGGGCGATGACAGCACGGTATTCGAATTCATGAACAGCACGGCGCCTTTCGCCTTGATCGGCGCCTCTTCCTTCACGGCCGAAACGTGCGTGGTGGCGCCCTCCATTCTGATCGACGATCTGGAGCTGCATCCGATGGAGGAGGAGTTGCCTAACTTGCCGGTGGCGCCGGCGCCGGAGTTGGTGCGCTGAGGAGAGGGCAGTGTTGCGCCTGATCGGCCGTTACGTTTTTCGCGAGATCCTCTCGAGCGCGGTGCTCGGCACGCTGCTGGCCACGTGTGTCATCTTCCTGCATGGCGTCGACAAGCTGTTTGAAGTGCTGGTGGGCAACGGCAACGCGGCCTTCAAAACCGTAATCACGCTGTTCGCCCTGGCCATGCCCCCGGTGCTGCCCCTGACCATTCCTTTCGGAGTGCTGGTGGGGATTCTGATCGGGCTGGGCCGCATGGCGAGCGACGGAGAGATCACGGCCATGCGGGCGGCGGGCGTCTCCAGCCGGCGGGTGATCGCGCCGGTGCTGTTGTTTGCGGCCATCGGCGCGGGACTGGCCGGTCTGGCCTCCCTGCGGCTGACGCCGGTTGCCATTCGCGAAAGCACGCGCATCATCAACGATCTGTTGGCGACGCAGCTTTCCGCGGAAATCCAGCCGCGCGTTTTCGACGAAAATTTCCCCAACACCATCCTCTACGTGGGCGATGTGCGGCCCGGCACGGTGACGGTCTGGCACGCCGTGTTCCTTGCCGATGTCACCCCGCCCGAGCAGCGCGCCGGCGGCATGCGGGACAAAGCCGAAGGCCCTCTCATCACCGTGGCGCGCGAAGCCTTCGCCGTGTCCGATCCCAAGAACAACCGCATCCAGCTTTCCATGCGCGACCATGCCATGCATGAAATGGGCAAGGACAGCAAGGCCAACGACAGCTTTTCCCCGAGCTGGGAGCAGGCGCTGTACGCGTCGCCGCCGGTGCCCAAGCCGCTGGCCTCGAGCGCCATGAACACCCGCCAGTTGCTGCACTACACCGGGCCGGACCGGATTGAAGCCCAGGTGGAGCTGCACCGCCGTTTCGCGCTTCCGGTGGCGTGCATCATGCTGGCGCTGGTGGGAATCCCTTTGGGCATCGCCACGCGCAAGGGCGGCAAATCGGCGGGATACGTGATTGGGTTGTTCCTGGCGTTCTTCTGCTACCACCTTTCCTCGATCTCGCTGATCGGCCTGGCGAGGCAGCGGACGCTGCCCGTGCCGGTGGCCATCTGGCTTCCGGACCTGGTCTTCGGCCTGGCGGGGCTGATATTCCTGGCGCGCATGGAGCGGCCGGGGGATCGCGACCTTCTCAGCGGCGCGAGGGCGTTTTTCGGCGGGCTGTGGGAAAGGCTGAAGTTGAAGAAAGCCGGCCAGCCGGGGCGGCCGCGCCGGGCGGCCGGGAGACTGCCGTTGCTCCCCCAGCTCGTCGATACCTACATCCTGTCGAACTTTCTGTTCTACCTGGTGGTTCTGCTGGCCAGCTTCGTATCCATGACGCTGGTCTACAATTTCTTCGAGCTGATCGGTGACATGATCCGTAACAAGATCCCGCTCGTCAAGATGTTCACGTACCTCTTCTTCCTCACTCCCAAGCTCATCTACGACACGCTGCCGATCAGCATCCTGGTGGCCGTGCTGGTGGCTTTCGGGGTGCTCAGCAAGCAGAACGAGGTGACGGCGTTCAAAGCCTGCGGCGTGAGCCTTCACCGGCTGGCCCTGCCGGTGTTCATCGGAAGCGCGCTGTTCTGCGCGGGGCTGTTCCTGTTCGACTTCTACTATGTGCCCGGGGCGAACCGGAAGCAGGACGCGCTGCGCGACGAAATCAAGGGCCGCGCCACGCAGACCTATCTGCGCCCGGACCGCAAGTGGATCATGGGCTACGGATCGCGCATTTACTACTACCGGTACTTCGATACGACGGAGAAGGTGATGGAGGGGGTAAGCGTGTTCGAGCTGGAGCCCAACACCTTCCGCCTCACGCGGCAGATTTCAGCCGAGCGCGCCCGCTGGAGTCCCACTCTCAAGACGTGGGTATTCGAAAACGGCTGGAGCTGCGGATATCGGGGCCTGGCCTGCACGTCCTACAGCCCCTTTCCTTCCCAGGCCACGACATTTTCCGAGCTGACCGAACCGCCCGACTATTTCCTCAAGGAAGCGGTGCAGGACAAGCAGATGAACTTCTTCCAACTGGACCGCTACATTCGCGACCTGCAGCGCAGCGGCTTCGACACGGTCAAGCTGCAAGTGCAGTTCTACCGCAAGTTCTCGGTGCCGTTGCTGGCGCTGATCATGGCCATGATCGCGGTGCCATTCGCCTTTCTGGTGGGCAACCGCGGGGCGATGACGGGCATTGGCGTAAGCATTGCGATTGCGGTGGCCTACTGGGGAATCGGAACGCTGTTCGAGAAGGTGGGCGACGTCAACCTGCTTCCGCCGATGATCGCCGCGTGGTCGCCCGACGGCGTGTTCTCGCTGACCGGCCTGTACCTGCTGCTGCGCATGCGGAGCTGAGGTGCGGTGGGCCGGTGACGCGCAAGGTGAGTGTCGTAATCGAAAGGGACGAGCACGGCTGCTACGACGAGTGCTCGGCGGCGCTCAGCCGGGAGATTCTAACCACCGCCGTCGAAGTTCATGCCTGAAGGCCTCTCCCGATATAACTGTGTCTTTCTATGGCGCCATGTGGGGCCGGATGGCATCCGGCGCGGCGGTTGCCAACCGCCGCGCGGGCCGAGTGTGACTCGGTCCGCAGGTTGCCTTACAGCCAACCTGCCCCACAAGCTAGAGGCGATTCCAGGGCATCCACTCCGATGGGTTTCGCTGCAGCTCCCCGGCATGCCGCCGCAACTCGGTGAGGTAGCCGAAGGGATTGGCTCCATTCAGCTCGCAAGTGTGGATCAGGACGATGATTAATTCCGGCATACTGGTCGAACTGCGTCGTGGCTGCCAGCCCGGTTCTGGTGGAAGTTCACTTCTGTTCTGCATCGATTGTGATCGTGTCACGGCGTACTTTCCATGATCCCGGAGAGGCGACCGGGCCACTTTCGGTAATCCGACGCTATGTCGACTTCCCATTAGTCTTCGCCTCACCCCACGTAGCGCGCGTACAAACTCCGCGCCACGCCCGTGTCGCTGGTTCCCTTGACGATCGCGCGGCCATCGGGGAACACCGTCATCTCGTAGGGCGCGGCGAAGAAGCGCAGCGCAAACTCGTTGGCGCGGACTTCGCCCAGCGGCTCCAGACGCGCTTTCAACTCGACCAGGTCAATCGGGCGCTGGCGCTCGTTGATCTGCACCGCGTTCCGGCCGCACAGGCTGGCCGGAGGGCGGGGCGATTCTTCCAGGTAGGGGAACTCGCGGCGGGCGCACGTGGGGCATTCCGGGTCCCTCGGTGGGCCTTCGATCTGCCGGATGCCTCCGTCCCATACGTCGATCGTCGTGAGGCGCGCGCGCACCAGGCCGGCATTACCGGAGAGAATCTTCAGCGCATCCGCCACCTGGAGCGACGCCACCGCCGAGACAATCGCGTTCAGCACTCCGGCGGTCTCGCAGGTGGGCTGGATGCCCGAAGGCGGATCGGGATAGACGCAGCGCAGGCACGCTGTGCGCCCCGGGATCACTGGCATGGTCAGGCCGTAACTGCCCACGGCCGCGCCGTAGACCCACGGAATCCCGCGGCTCACGGCGAAATCGTTGATCAGGTAGCGCGTTTCAAAGTTGTCGGTGCCGTCCAGAATGAGGTCCGCGCCGCCCAGCAACTCCGCCACGTTGGTGGGTGTGAGGTCCGCCACCACGCCGCGCGCATGAACGCTGGAATTGATGCGTGCGACATGCCGCTCGGCCGCCGCGGCCTTGGGAAGGGACTCGGCGGCGTCGGATTCCTCGAACAGCCACTGGCGATGCAGGTTGCTCGGCTCGACGTAATCGCGATCGACGATGGTGAGGGCGCCGACCCCCGCCCTGGCCAGCGCCGAGACGTGAAAACTTCCCAGCGCGCCGCAGCCCACCACCGCCGCGTGCGACCGCAGCAGGGCCTCCTGTCCCCGTTCCCCGATGCCTGGAAACAGGATTTGCCGCGAATAGCGCTGGCGCTCGGCCGCGTCCATCAATCCGATGGTAACAAAGTCGCTATGAAGGACTTACGGTATCATGAACTTGGTGCGATCACTGCTCGCCTACTTTCCTTGCGTGGTTCTGTCTCTGGCAGGTGCGCAGACCGCGACTCTCCTGGCGCAATACCAGAAGTATGACGGCAAGGAAGTGCTCACCATTCAGTTCGAACCGGTCGAGCAGCCTTTGGATCCCTCCGAGCTGCACGAAATCCTGCCCCTCAAAATCCACGAGCCGCTCAGTATGGCCGCCGTGCGGGCTTCCATCGAACGGCTGTTTGCCACCGGAAGGTACGCCGACATCCAGGTGGATGCGCAGCCCTATCAGAACGGCGTGATCGTCCGCTTCCTCACGAGGAACAGTTGGTTCATCGGCAGTGTGTCGGCGGTGGGCAGCCTGTCCAATCCGAATCCCGGGCAACTGGAGAACGCCACGCAGCTCGATCTGGGCCAGCCTTACACCGATGCCAAGCTCCGTGAGGCCGTGGCCGGCCAGCAACGGCTTCTGGAAAGCAACGGTCTGTACCGGAGCGGCATTTACCCGGTATTGGATTACGACCGCGCCCACCAGCAGGTGAATCTCCGCTTCGAAATCGACGGTGGGAGGCGTGCCCATTTCGCCTCACCTGTGCTGAGCGGCGAGTTGAAAATGGACCCTGGGAAGATCGTCGGCGCCACTGGATTCCGGCGCTGGATCATCCACACCTGGAAGCCGGTCACGCAAACGCGCGTCGTCGAGGGCATCGCGGGGGTCCGCACGCTGTATCAAGAGGAGAGTCGCCTGGAAGCCAAGGTGGCGCTGGATTCCCTGAAGTACGATCCCGGGACCAACGGCGCGCTTCCCACGCTCCGCATCGACGCGGGACCGCGCATCGAGGTGCGCACCACCGGCGCCAAGGTCTCCCAAAGAAAGCTGCGGCGCTACGTCCCGGTCTTCGAGGAACACGCCGTGGATCGCGACCTGCTGGTCGAAGGCGCGCGCAACCTGCGCGATTATTTCCAGTCGGACGGCTACTTCGACGCCGAGGTGGAGTTCAAGGAGCAGGGCGTCGTCAACGATAAGTCCTCCATCGATTACCTGGTCTCGACCGGCAAGCGCCACAAGCTGGTAGCCATCGAGATTCGCGGAAACCGGTACTTCGACGCGGAGACCATTCGCGAGCGCATGTTTCTCCAGAAGGCCTCGTTCCTCCAGTTTCCGCACGGGCGCTATAGCGAGAGTCTTCTCAGCCGCGACGAAGATTCCATCGTCAATCTGTACCAGTCGAACGGCTTTCGGGACGTGCGGGTGACGCACCGGCTGGAGGACCACTACCGCGGCAAGGCCGGCGATATGGCGGTCTCCCTGACTATCGACGAAGGGCCGCAGTACTTCGTCAACCACCTGGAGGTGCAGGGCATCCAGAGGTTGGACCAGGCGGTCATCCTCACCATGCTCAACTGCACCGAGGACCAGCCTTTCAGTGAATTCAACGTGGCGGTGGACCGGGACACCATCCTGGCGCAGTACTTCGACAACGGGTTCCCCAATGCCACCTTTGAGTGGAGCTCGAAGCCGGCCGGGAAGCCAAACCGCGTGGATCTGCGTTTCACCGTCGGCGAAGGCAATGAGGAATCCGTGAAGGAAGTGCTCATCAACCAGGGCGCGCTCAAGACCACGCGCCCCGGCCTGGTCTATCGAAGCCTCCATCTGAATCCAGGCGACCCGCTTTCCCCCACGGCGATCACCGAAACCCAGCGCCGCCTCTACGACCTCGGGGTCTTTTCGCGCGTCGATACCGCCATCCAGAATCCCGACGGCGAGACCAGCCGCAAGTACGTGCTCTATGAGATGGAAGAAGCCCGGCGCTACTCTTTCGCGGCGGGCCTTGGGGCCCAGTTGACGCGCATCGGCGGCTGCACGACCTGCCTCGATGCGCCCGCCGGCCAGACCGGCTTCTCCCCGCGCGTCTCGCTCGATTTCACGCGGTCCAACCTGTGGGGCCTGGCCCACAGCATCAGCCTGCGCACCCGCGTTTCCACTCTGGAACGCCGCGGCCTGCTCACCTACACCTGGCCGCACTTCCGCAACCAGGAGCGCCTCAACGTCTCCTTCACCGGCCTCTATGAAGATTCCAGCGACATCCGCACTTTCTCCTACAAGCGCGAAGAAGGCTCGGCGCAATTGTCGCAGCGCATCTCCAAAGCCACCACGCTGTTCTACCGCTACACCTATCGGCGCGTCAGCATCGACCAGGCAACTCTCAAGATCACCCCGTTTCTGATCCCGCTTCTTTCGCAGCCGGTGCGCCTGGGACTGATCTCCGGCGGCTTCATCCAGGACCGCCGCGACGACCCCGTGGATCCGCATAAAGGCATCTACAACACGCTGGACGTGGGGCTGGCGGAGCACGTCGTCGGTTCCCAGCGCAACTTCCTGCGCTTTCTGGCGCGCAATGCGACGTACCATCCCATCGGCAAGAAGCTGGTGCTGGCGCGCAGCACGGAATTCGGCGACATCTACGCGTTCCGCTACAGCGGCGACCTGCTCGCGGCCATCCCCCTGCCGGAACGCTTTTTCGGCGGCGGCGGCACTTCGCAACGCGGCTTCCCCGAAAACCAGGCCGGACCTCGCGACCCGGTAACCGGCTTCCCGCTGGGGGGCACGGCGGTCCTGTTCAATCAGACCGAGCTGCGCTTCCCGCTGATCGGCGACAATATCGCCGGCGTGCTGTTTCATGACTTCGGAAACGCCTATTCCAGCCTCGGCAATCTCTCGTTCCGCGTGAGCCAGCGTAACCTTCAGGATTTCGATTACATGGTCCACGCCGTGGGCTTCGGAATTCGCTACCGCACGCCCGTCGGGCCTATCCGCGTCGACCTGGCGTACAGCATCAATCCGCCGCGCTTCTTCGGCTTCAAAGGAACCCTGCAGGACCTGATCAACGCGGGCGTGAACCCCTGCGCCGCCAGCCAGTGCGTGACGCAGAGCGTGAGCCATTTTCAGTACTTCTTCTCGATAGGACAAACGTTTTGAGGCGGCGCATCTCATTCCAAAAAGGGGACAGACGCATTTTTTGCGGCTTCGGCAAAAATGCGTCTGTCCCCTTTTTGGCCGTGCTGGCCGTCGCCGTGCTGGCGCGCGGCGAAATCATCGATCGCATCGCCGTCTCCGTGGGCAATCGCGTGATCGCCGAAACCGACCTCGATCGGGAAATCCGGGTGGCCGCTTTTCTGGATGGGGTGAAGCCGGACTTCAGCCCAGCCGGCAAGCGGGCTACCGCCGAGCGCATGGTGGAGCAGGTGCTCATTCGGCGTGAACTGGAAACTAGCCGGTACCCGGTCCCCAGCGCCGCCGAGGTGGCGCCGGTGCTCGAGGCGTTCCAGAAGGAACGCTTTCCGAACCGCGGTGAATACCAGCGCGCCTTGGCGGATTACGGCATTGCCGAACAGGATGTCAAGGACCTGCTGCTCTGGCAGCGCACGCTGCTGCTGTTCATCGAGGTGCGCTTTCAATCCGGGGTTCAGGTGACCGGCCCGGACATTCAAGAGTATTTCGACAAGGTGGTAAAGCCGGCGGCGGAAGCCGCCCACCCCGGCCAGCCCATCGGGCTGGAAGACTATCGCGACCGGATCGAGCAGACCATCGCGGGCCAGCGTGCCGATCGGGAAATGAACACCTGGCTCAAAGAGGCCCGCAGCCACACCGAGATCGTGTTCCACGAAGAGGTGCTCCGGTGACGCGCCGGCGCATCGCCTGGATCGGCGCGGGCGGGCTCGCGGGTCTCGCTCTCGTCGTCGCCGTGGCGGCTATCTTGGTGCTCCGTAGCGCCTGGTTCTACGAAAAGGTGCGTGAGCGGGTGGTGAGCACGGTGGAGACGGCCACCGGCGGCCGCGTCGAAGCCGGATCGTTTCAGTTCGATTGGAAGCGGCTTCGGGCCGAGATCGGGATGTTCGCCGTCCACGGCACGGAGCCGCCCGGCAAGCCTCCGCTGTTCCGCGCCCGAACGGTCGCCGTGGGTCTGAAGATCATTTCGATTCTCGAGCGCCGCGTCGACATTCAGTACCTCGAAGTGGTCGAGCCGCGGGTCTACCTGACCATCGATTCCGACGGCCGCACCAACCTGCCGGCGCCCAAGATCCGCGGCGGGGGCGTGACGGCGGAGACCATCCTCAACCTGGCGATTGGCCGCTTCCAACTGCAAAACGGAGTATTCGAGATCGAATCGCACGGGCAGGTTCCGTTTGACGCGCGCGGCCGGAACCTCAACGCGAAGTTCCTGTACGAGCGGGCCGGGCCGCGCTATCGCGGCGATCTCTCCATGCAGCCGCTCGAAGTCGCGTGGGGCGGCTACGGGCCGGTGCCGTTGGACGTCGCCATGGCGGTGACGTTCGAGAGAGATCGAATCGCCATCGCCTCCGCTAAAGTGGCGACGGGCGATTCCCGCATGGATTTCTCGGGCGCGGTTGAAGGCCTGGTCTCGCCCCGCGGCTCCTTCCGATACGACCTACGCGCTTCGCTCGCCGACGTGGCCCGGATCTTTCGCGTGGAGGAACTGCGGCGCGGCACCGCCGAAGTCACCGGAAACGCCGTTTGGGCGGGAACTTCGAACTACTCCGCCACCGGCCGCCTGCACGCGTACGGCGTGGATTACCGCGACTCTTTCGTGCGCCTGCAAGGTTTCCACGTCGATGGAGCGGTGGCGGCCGGACCGGGGGGAATCGGCCTGAGCGCTGTCCGGCTCTCGGGCAACGAGGTGAACCGTACCAGCCAGGTTCCCACGGACGGCAGCATCGCCACCGCCGGTTTACGCGGCCGCGATCTCGAATTCCACGGCGTGGCGGTCGACGCGCTGGGCGGCAGCTTCCGCGGCGAGGTGCTGGTTCGCAATTTGGACCGCTACACGGTCACCGGCGAGGTTGCAGGTTTCGAAGCCCGCCGCGTGGCGGCCCTGTACACCGCCGAACGGCTGCCATGGGACAGCTTGGTGTCGGGCCAGGTGAGCCTGGAAGGCTCGCTGCTGCGGCCGATTGAACTGCGCGTTTCCACCGGTCTGAATCTGGCGCCTGTGACCGAAAGCCCGCCGGTCCACGGGCAGATTGCCGCCAATTACGAGGCGCGCAGCGGCATACTGGACCTGGGCCGCTCCTCGGTCACGCTGCCTTCTTCGCGCGCCGTCTTCTCCGGCGCTGTTGGCCGCGAGTTGCGCGTTCAGCTTGAAACCCGCGATCTCGACGATCTTCTGCCCGCACTGAGCCAGAGCGCCGCCAGGCTGCCGGTGAAGCTCGAGAGCGGCGGCGCCGTGGTTTTCGATGGCACGGTTACCGGCAAGCTGGATAACCCGCGGATTGCCGGGCGCCTGCACGTCACCCGCTTCTCATACCTGGCAGTGAGCTTCGACTCCCTCGACGCGGACGTAAACGCATCGCCGGAGAACCTGGGGCTGCGGAATGCCGCCCTGGCCCGCGGCCCTGCGCGCGCACAATTCGAACTGGCGGTGGGTCTGAGCCAGTGGAAAACGGGCGACGGTAGCCTGATCTTTGGGAATGGAACCGTCCGCGACGCCCCTTTAGCGGACCTGGCGGCGCTCGCGGGCGCTGGAAGCACACCCGTCACGGGCACGCTCAATGGAACCGCGCAGTTGACCGGGACCATCGGGAAACCGCTCGTCAACGCCGATATCGACGTCACCAAGGGCGCAATCCGCAACGAACCTTTCGACCGCCTCACGGCGCGCGTGAGCTACAGCGGCCACACCGTGGGGCTGGCCGCAGGGCAACTCGCTGCGGGCGCCAAGCAGGTCCAGTTGAGCGCCACATACGACCATGCGCCGGACCGCTTCGACGCCGGCCGCCTGCGCTTTCGGGTGACCAGCAACGCCATGCCGCTGGAACAGATCCATACACTACAGGAGGCTCGCCCGGGCCTCAACGGGACGGTCCAGGTGGCCGCCGATGGAGATGTCGAGCTTGGGCCGCCCCGCAACGGGCAGCGCGGTTTCCGCATCTCGGATCTCCACGCCGATGTCTCGTTGCACGGCTTGCGATGGACCGGCCAGCCGCTTGGCGACGCCCACCTTACCGCCAATTCCGAGGGCCCGGTGCTGCGCGCCCGCTTGGAGTCCGATCTCGCCAACTCAGCCATTCGGGGCGAAGGCGAGTGGCGTCTGGAAGGCGATTATCCCGGCAGCGCCACGGTCGCCTTTTCCAGTCTGGACTTTGCCCGGTTGCGCGATTGGATTGCGCCTTCGGCTGCGAGTGCCGCCTCGCGGTTCGCGGGTTCGGCGGAGGGCCAGTTTCGCATCGACGGTCCCGCGCTCAAGCCGCAACTGATGAAGGCCGAATTGCGCATTTCGAAATTCGAGATCGGCCCGGCGCCCGATGCCGGCCTGCCAACCGCCGCGCTGACTCTCCACAACTCCGGCCCACTGGTGGCCACCATGGCAAACTCCGTCATTACGGTGGAGAGCGCCCGCCTGGTAGGTCGGTCGTCCGATTTCGGCATCACCGGCAAGCTGCTGTTCGATCGGAAAAGCGCGTTGGATCTTCGCGTCAGCGGCCGCGTCGATCTGGCTATCCTCCGGGAACTCAGCCACGACCTCAACGCTTCCGGCACGCTCGCCGCCGAAGCCACCGTGCGCGGGCCCTTCGACGCGCCCCAGGTCAACGGGCGCATGGAGATCCACGACGCGGCGATGGATCTCGCCGGTCTCCCCAACGGCTTATCGAGGGCCAGCGGCGTGGTCCTGTTCACCGGCGACCGCGCCACCATCCAGAGCTTGAGCGGCGAGACCGGCGGCGGCAAGATCGAGATCTCCGGCTTCGCCGGCTACAGCGGCGGTCCGGTCATTTTCCGGCTGCACGCGCAAGCCGCGCAGGTGCGCGTGCGTTATCCCGAAGGTGTGAGCACTATCGCGGACGCCAGCTTGAATCTGACCGGGACTTCGGATCGCAGCATGCTCGCGGGGACCATCACCGTCCGCCGCGCTGGCTTCAATACGGAAACCGATGTCAGCTCGCTCCTGGCGAAATCCGCCGAGCCCGTTCGCACGCCATCCGCCCGGACCGGCTTTCTCGGCGGCCTGAATTTCGATGTCCAGATCAACACCGCTTTCGACACCCAGTTCGAAACCTCCCTCACCGAGAACCTCCAGGCGGAAGCCAACCTGCGCTTGCGCGGCACCGCCAGCAATCCCGCTCTGATCGGCCGCATCAACGTTACGCAAGGGCAGATGCTGTTCTTCGGCACCAAGTTCACCATCAACCAGGGCTCCATCGCGTTCTATAACCCCTTGAGAGTGGAGCCTGTCCTGGACGTCGATCTCGAAACCAAGGCGCGCGGCATCGATATCATGCTCACGGTTGCCGGCCCGTTGGACAAGCTAAACCTGACGCCGCGTTCCGATCCGCCGCTCCAGTTCAACGAGATCGTGGCCCTGCTGGCAACCGGCCGCAACCCGACCTCCGACCCCGCGCTGCTCGCCGCGCAGAGCACGACGCCGCAATCCTGGCAGCAGATAGGCGCATCGGCGCTGTTGGGTCAGGCCATTTCCAGCCCCGTCGCGGGCCGGCTGCAACGGTTTTTCGGCGTGAGCAATCTGCGGATCGATCCGACGCTGCCGGGCGTGGAGACCAACCCCCAGGCGCGCCTCACGCTCGAGCAGCAGGTGACGCCCGACCTCACCTTCACCTACATCACCAACGTCACCACCAGCAACCCCCAGGTGGTGCGGGTGGAATGGTCTTTCAGCAAGCAGTGGTCCGCGGTGGTGCTGCGCGAAGAGAACGGCCTGCTCGGGCTGGATTTCTTTTACAAGCGCCGGTTCAAGTAGAGACCCAGAGTATTACTGGCCGCTACTTTCATGGCAAGGTTTTGAACGGAGATTACGAGTCGGCTCTCGCTACCTTGACCTGCAGTCGTTGATTGTCCATCGCGGCCAGTAATGCCTCAAAGTTCCTCCACCGTCGGTCGAATGTGCGTCGGAAATTCCGTCCGTCGTTTTTCAGATACAGTTCGAACTCTGGCAGCCGGCCTTTCCTTTTGAAAAAGGTCGAAACGTCCGCTGCGCGCTCACCCTGTCCTCTTTTCTGACGGTATAGGGCAAGGGCAGCACGGAATGCTGTGTTATTCGCCTCCCAGAGCGGCCTCAGCGGCGGCAGATTTCTCTCGCACGCCTGCACAAAACTCATCACCATGGACCGCGCACGAAGCGCTGGAGCGAGCCGCGACCACATGTAGTGCAGGATCAGCCACTTGGCATAAGCTCGCTCGGGGTACCCTGCCGATGCGTACCTCACCTCCCGCATGAGGCGATAACGCGCGAGATAGAAGAGGGGTGCGCTGGTCGGGAAAACCTTCGTGTAATATTGCTCTTCGAAAAGGCCCTCTTTTCCTTCGCTGCGCACAACGGCGGGGTCCAACTCGCAGGCCGCAACCGCCTGAGCCAGTTCTTCCTTTGTGACCATGGTGTAGTGCTGGCCAAAAAACCGTCGGGCTTCGCTCTTCGCCTGTCTTTTCCTAAGGTAGGCATAGCCGAATTTCCGAAGCTCACGTTCAAGCTCCACTTGCCGACGGTCATTTGCCATAAGATCCGACGCCGAAATCGCGTTCTGCCAGTTCGTTGCGGCGACGATTCGTGATACCAAGGTGTCGAACCGCTCTTCTGATTCCTTGTCGTCTCGCAGGATTTCAATTGCCCGCACAATGACCGAAGCTGGAGAGTTCGCCTCTGCCGCGAGATGGAGGGTGCGGGTTGTCTGTTGGCCATTGATGATTTGAGGATTGTGCACCCGCATCACGTCCTTTCCTCCAACGCTAATCCGTTGCGCGTGGTCGCAGACGATAGTGATGCCGTTGTTGTAGTACCAGAAGTTGGAAGGCTCGTTCTTGATTGTGCTGCTGATACCCTTATTCACATCTTTGGCGTCGCCCAGGTAACCGCGCACATTGCGGGCGAACAGCCGGATTCCCGCCATCTCGTACATGTCAGCGACCGACGCCGCGTTCATTGAGAAGATCCAAGCGGTGATGCCGTTCCTGCTGTCGTGCCGCCGAAGGCATTCGCTCGCTACGCCATGGCCAACCTCGAGGGGCAGGTCCATTGCCGGTACCGGAGGGGCAACGCCATCAAGATAGTCGCCAAGCACGTGCAACACCTTGTTGCCGTCATAGATCTCGATTGATGTTGGTCCGCCTGCGCTTCTGCACGCCCGCTCAGCTTGCTCGACAAGGGGCTCACTGCATCGTCCGGTCGTGACGTAGTACAGCTTGAGGCTGTAATTGCGTTTTCTAATCCGATCCCGCACCTCCGTCAGCCGCTCATGCACTCGTGGATCGGAGTCTCTCAACAGCGCACGATAGTCCTCCTCGGAGCCATAAAGGTCATGTGCGAGGCCAGCGAACGACATTACTTCCGCCCGGTGCTCCCTCCCAAGATTCACTTTTTCGCGGTACTTGCCCTGTACTACAAACGCAACCTTTGCTCTGTCGTCGATCAGGATTGCGTCTACGCCCTTGTCCTTCGGGTTACCGGTGAGAGATCCGGCAGCTTTGGCCAGATCCTCCGTCATCATGGCGTGCAGAAACCAGACAAGAAAAAGTTCGTGGTCTCTTAGTTTTGGGTATTCGTTGCGGATATCCTCAATCTGGAGACGCAGGTCGTTATCAGTCACCTGATGGTGCATTTGGCTCCGCCTTGGACGCTGATTATTTGTGGGGAATCGAAGCGCCAGCGTAGCACACTGCAGGTGCAGCGGGCGCTTCTGTAATTGCCCGCCAGGCCACGCTCCGACGGGAGGTTGCCACGCCCGGGATCCTCCGCACGTTCTCAGAAGAGTCGTCGCCCAACTACAATAGAGAGTTCATGCACGGAACCGCCCAACACGGCATCCTGGAACGCGCCCAAGCGGCCATTGAAACCCACGCCGGCATTCGGCCCGCGCGGGCTCAGGAGGCGGGGCGCAATGGGCGCTCCAGCGCTACCGCGGCCCCAACTTCGCCTGCAAGTCCTGGAAGACGTTCTGCAGTACAACCGAGTCGTAGCCTTGGAACGCCTCTTTGAGTCTGCCTTTGCTGATCTTGGCGAGATGGCCGGATGCCTGGATGCGGATCTTCTGCACCGTTGCTTGCTGGCCCGACGCCGCTGGTACGTAGGTGAATTTGATGCTGACCTGCACGCTATAGACCCAATCGCCCTTGAGGACGACGACGCCCGAGTTCTCGGTGGTGCGGATGTAACCGGACTCCTTGTCCATCGTGGCGATTGCAAAATTGCTTTCCAGGATGGCGTTGATTGCCGTTTGCCAGCATTTGTCGTATTGGCCCTGCAAGTCGTCCCGGATCGGGATTTCACGCCACACCGCATCGCCAACCACGAAGCGCGATTTTACTGGATCGGGCAGACCCGCAAACAGAGGCGCGCTGAGTAGTGCACAGAGCGTTGCACAAAGTAGAGTACGCATTGCCTGCCATTATCCCCCTTTTAGATGCGAAGGGGGCAGAAGTTTCCATTCCCGCGCGACTCACGCGGTCTCCCATTCTACAATAGAGAATTCATGGACGGAACCGCCCAACACGGCGTCGAGCTGGCCGCCGCCTGCGCCGCAGCCGCCTTCATGGCCTGGGCCGTCCGGGGCCGCTCCTCGAGCGTTTTCGGACCTTCTGTCTGGCGCGGGCCGCGCCACCGCCGCGCCGTGGCGCTCACTTTCGACGACGGCCCCAGTGAGAGCACGCCGCAAATCCTCGAAATCCTCGCCCGCCACGATGTGCCCGCCACCTTCTTCCAGTGCGGCGCCAACGTGGAGCGCCTCCCTGCCGTGGCGCGCGCCGTGGGCCAAGCCGGCCATGCCATCGGCAACCATAGCCACACCCATCCGCTGTTCTGCTTTCGCTCGCGCCGCTTCATCGAACAGGACCTGGCGCGCGCCCAGGCGGCCATCCAAGCCCACACCGGCATCCGGCCCGCCTGGTTTCGCCCTCCCTTCGGCGCGCGCTGGTTCGGACTGGGCCGGGCGCAGCGGCGGCTCGAGCTGACCGGCGTCATGTGGACCGTAATCGGCTATGATTGGAATCTGAGGGTGGAGGCGGTTGTCGAGCGCATGGCGCGACGCGTTTCGAATGGCGCTATCCTGTGCCTTCACGACGGACGCGAGCTTTGCGCCACGCCGGATATCGGCGTGACCGTGGAAGCCGTCCGGCGCCTGGTTCCCCTGTTGCTGGACCGGGGCTATAAGTTTGAAACGGTAAGCCGATTGCTATGTCCGACGAATTGATCCAACGGGTGCTGAAGGTGATCGCCACCTCCAAGCGCATTCCCCTTCCAACGGTCACGATCGAGAGCGATTTCCAGCAGTTGGGGATCGATTCCATGGATGCCGTCGAAATCCTCTTCGCCCTCGAAAATGAATTCGATATCAGCATTCCCGACGACGAGGTGCGC
>JBEKSR010000070.1:0-25512 GCA_049516835.1 Bryobacteraceae bacterium
GGGGAAAGCGGCCATCGCCGTGTTAGGCTTTTTGTGGGCAATGCCATGGAGCTGGCGAAATCGGCGGAAGTCACTGGTTTGTTAAAGGCTTGGAGCAGCGGCGACCAGGCGGCGCTGGACCGCTTGACATCCTTGGTATATGGCGAATTGCACCGCCTCGCACGGCGCTACATGCGCAACGAGCGCCCCGGCAACACGCTCCAGACCACCGCCCTGGTGAACGAGGCCTACCTACGGCTGGTGGACGTGAAGAACGTGGACTGGCAGCACCGGGCGCAGTTCTTTGCCATCTCCGCCCAGATCATGCGGAACATCCTGGTGGATGCGGCGCGCGCGCGGGGGACCCACAAGCGGGGCGGTGAAGTGGTGAAAGTCAACGTGGACGACGCACCTCTGCTGTCACCCGAGCCCGATGCCTTCATCCTGGCGCTGGATGACGCCCTCACTGCCTTCTCCCGAATCGCGCCTCGCCAGGCTAAGGTAGTTGAGTTGCGTTATTTCGGGGGTATGAGCGAGGATGAGACCGCCGAAGTGTTGAGGAGTTCTCCGCGAACGGTGAGGCGGGACTGGCAGTTCGCCAAAGCATGGCTCCAGCACGAGTTGAGTGGCGTGTAGCGACAGAGTGGGCATCCGTTAATAACCGGCCTGCCCGTGGAGGGGCGGGTAGCGAATGGATCACGCGCTATCCGGAACTTGAGTCCCCGACCGGCCGTGTTCGGATGCGCTCGCTTGGGACTTTACCGCGCCCCGAGGCCACAGTGTTTACCAACCGCCGCAGACACCCAACTGAGGCTACTTCCTCGAAAGTCTTAGAGCTGTATCGGAAACGCTCCGGCGCGATGAAGTTGGAGCGGGAGCTTATCTTGCGGCCCGGGGTCACTTTACGATAAACGTTTATCTGCCCCGTGGCGCCAGTTTCTGAGTGGCCCGTGACTCGCCAACTGGGAGATTCTTTACGAGACAACTCCACACTGGGCAACTGATCGCTATCTATATGGCCGTGGTGGCAGGGCATAACGGACGAGGCAGCGATCTACATTACGCAGAAGCCAAGGCGTCCCAACGTCTCTCCAACGTCGATCGACACTACGAGCACCGGCTCGATCGACTCGAAAGGCCGGTCGGTCAGCGACCATCAGGACCGAGAGGTCCGGCGCCTCATCGATGGTCCAGGAGGAAACTTCCACTGCAACGGTCGTACCAACCACGCGCACCAGCCTCAGCTTGATGGGTGGCAGCGGGTCTATGTGTGGGCCCGTAGCTCAGGGCTAGCAGCGGCCTTCTAAGCAGGGGTCGCTGGTTCGAGTCCAGCCGGCACTACCATCCATTCGCCCGAGCTTTCATCGCACCTGCCCGCTGGATGATCCGTACCGGTAACGAACGTAGTCAAGGTCCACGAAACCGCCGTTTGCCCCGTAGCAAAAGACCCCGAATCGCGCCCCTTTCCAGGAGGCGAATTTCAGCGTGACCCGCTGCCCGCTGTCGGACCAGTTCTTTCCGTCCAGGCTGTACCAGAGCTCCGCTTTGTCCTGCCGGTACACGCCCCGCAGCCACAACCCACGGCTGGCCTTGAGTTCCACTCCCGCCCCGCCCTGCCAGGCCACGCGGCAAATGCCGTTCGTTCTCTCCACCGCCACCCAGTCGAAGGTAGTCCCGCTGAGGAAGGTCAGCCCCGCTCGCTGGCCGTCCGCCATCCCCGCGAGATCCAGCTTGATGTCGATAGTCCCGTACTCATCCCACAACTTTTGGGTGAGCGTGTTGCGAGCGTGATTCACGTCATCGGCGGGCAGTGCTTTGAGTCGCAAGAAACCACGGCGCTGGTCCAGCGACCACGCTTCATTGACCGGGTTGTGATTCCATTGCCAGATGGGGCTCAAGCTCTTCCCGCCGAACTGGTCGCTGGTCTCCGGCCGGCTGGCCGGATATGCGTGCCCCACGTCGGGCTTTTTCCATTCTTGTACCGGACGACCATGGTCGCCGAATACCGGCCAACCGTCGTCGCCCCACATGACCGGTTCCAGGTAGCAGATACGCCCCAGCCAGCCGGTCGATTTGAAGCCGATGAACCACGCTTCGCCGCCGGCGAGTTCCACCATGCCGCCTTGATGGGGACCGTCCGAGAGCACGATCTTGCGTTCATAAGGCCCGTAAGCCTTCGTCGAACGCTCCATCGTCTGCCAACCTGTTCCAACTCCTCCTTCGGGATGGGAAATGTAGTAATATCCCTTCCGCTTGAACATCTTCGGACCTTCCGCCACCGGCCCGGTGTAGATGGTCACGCCCTCATCCAGTAAGTGCGTTCCATCGGCGCTCATCTTGTGCAGGATCAGCGGCCCCGCTCCCACCTTGCCGTGCACCAGATACGTCTGCCCGTCGTCGTCCCAAAAAGGACAGGGGTCCTCCCATCCGGGGACCGCCTTCACCGTAACCATGTCCGACCATCTTCCCGCCGGATCCTTGGTGTGCCACATAAAGAGGCCGTCCTTAGGCGTGCAAACGTAGAGGTAGAACTCGCCGTTGTGATAGCGCAGTGAAGGCGCCCAAGTACCTTCCGCATAGCCTTTCATCTGGTCGTATTTGGGATCCATGGCCAGGCGGTGGAAGACTTGCCCCACCACCTTCCAGTTCACCAGGTCCATGGAATGGAGCACTTGAATGCCCACGAAGTGAAAATCAGATGCCACCAGGTAAAAGTCACCGCCCACCTGAATGACGTCCGGATCCGAGTAATCCGCTTTGAGAATCGGGTTGCGGTAACGACCGTTGCCCTGGTCGCCCCACGTGATTCTGCTTGGCGCGGCCCCGTAGCAGAGCCGGGCGGCCGCCGCCAGCAGGAAACAGACAGATGGAATAGTGCGCTTCATACCTGTAGTGACCGGTGTAACACCAATCGGAAAGAATTGCTACCGGAAGTCCTCGACCATCATGATGTTGCTGCCGCTCCGGTCGTACTGGGCGTAGAGCAGGTGCCGTCCATCGGGTGCAACCGCCAGGCTCGGAATCGTCAGATCGGGAGCTCTGCCAGTCCGCAAAATCTCCCGGATGCGTCCCGTCGCCAGGTCCAGAAACTCGAGTCGGGCGCCCTCCGGCGGCGCCGCAGTCCCGAAGTAGATCCCGCCGCCAGCCAGTCGCCAACACCGCCACAACCCCGCCTGGTCGCGATCCGTCACCGGAACCTCTTCGCCGCCCGCCGTGGGAACCCGCCAGATGCCCGGAATCCCGCGGCCCTTCAGATAGTAGAGGTACTGGCCATCGGCCGTTTCGAATCCCTCAAAACCACCCTTCCTGGTGACCTCGACGGCAGACCCTCCGCCCGCCGGCACCTTCCAGACCTCCAGGTTCCGGCTGCGGGCGGAGGCGAAGTAGACCCACCGTCCATCCTGCGACCAGCTTGGCGCCACACCTCCCGCCGGGTCCGTGGTCAAGCGCTGCAACTGGCCCCCTTCCGCACTGATCACCCAGATGTTCGGTTTGCCGGCGTTGGCAGGATCGTTCGACCGCGAATCGAAAGCAATCCGGCGCCCGTTCGGAGACCAGCGCGGACTCCCGGTGACATACGGCCCGCCATCGAACAGAAGCTGTGGATTGCTGCCGTCGCTGTTCGAAACCCAGATGCCAAAACCGCCCGCGCGGCCGGAGGTGAAGGCGATCTTACGCCCATCCGGCGAATAGTCCGGATCGGAATCCCGGAATGTGGAAGTGATCAAAGGCGCCTGCGACGTCGCGCGCCCGGAGGCATCCAGGGCGATGCTCCAGATGTTCATGTCATCCAGCGCTCGGGTGTACGCCAAACGGTTCGAGTTGCGGGCCATCGCCGGGCTGACCAAATCTTCGCCCAGCGCGGAGACCTGTTTCGGAACGCCCCCCGTTGCGGCGATGCGCCACAAGGAGTAGACGCTGCCGCCTCGCCTCGATGAGAATATGATCTCCCGGCTATCGGGAGTCCATGTTAATCCCGCAATCGTCAGCCCGTCGAAAGTGAGGCGGCGCGGCTCACCCTTTCCGGAAAGTGGCAGGACGTAAAGGTCCGTTGCCGAAAAACTGTCCGCTCGCGCGAACGCCAACTGCTTCCCGTCCGGCGAAAACGCCGGGTAGTAATCCCCCGTGGTGCCCGCCGGGGGCGAGGTCAGTTGCCGCCTCTCCGTGTCCGCCACGGAAAGCCGAAAGATGCTGGCGGGCTCGGCTGGCGAATTCCTATCGACAATTGCCAGGTACTTGCCGTCCGGCGAATAATAGGGGCTGTTTCCGTCTCCCAGATCAAAATACGGGGAAACGTCGGTCAACTTGCGTTCTGCGCCTCCCAACGCCGAAATCAGGTACCAGCCGCGCCGGTCGCCGGACGTCCGCAGGAATGCGAGGGACCGGCCATCCGGTGACCATGCCGGTTTGGATTCGGTGGCGGCGCCACTGGTCACCGGCAGCAGGGTTTCACTGCCGATCATCTTCACGTAGACGTGGACGTTATCATGCTGGGGGCCATCCCAAACAAAAGCAATCTGGCTCCCATCCGGCGAGAATGCCACCTGGTCCTGGTGGCCCGGGAAACTGGTGAGCGGTGCTGTGTTGAGAGAAGGCAAATGCTGGAGGCGATGAGCGCCCGGAGCCAACAGCCAATAGGCCAAGCCGGCGGTCGCCGCCACCAACAGCGCTAACAGCCACCACCGGCGAACCGCCGGAAAGCGGGTCCTCGTTCGCTCGGCGCCCGCTCCATTTGCCCCGGGTTCATGCCCTGGGATAGAACCCCGCGCGTCGGCCGGACTCTGGTCGGGAAGCGGGCCCGCATCCCTCAGTTCCAATATGTGGATTTCCGCCACAAAGCGGTACCCTCGTCTGGCTACTGTCTCGATGTACCGTTGGCTCTCCGATTCCCCTAGGGTTTTCCGCAAAGTGGAGACGTTCTTCGCCAGACTCACGTCCTCCACCACCGTGTCCGGCCATACCTGCCTGTGGAGCTCTTCCTTTTCTACGATTCGTCCGCCGTGTTCCACCAGGACGAGCAAGGTTTCCAGCACCTTGGGCGTGAGAGGAACGTACTGACCCTCCCGTAACAGCATTCGCTCTTGAGTATCCAGCCGGAAAGGACCAAATTCGTATAAGTGCTGGTTTGACCGGCGCATACGGGGCCGCCCCCTGGACTCTGTACATCATGCTATCACAAGTTCGTCAAGACTTTTTCAAGGTTTGGAAAAGACTTTCGTGCCAGCCTGTGCTTAAATTGTGCGGGAACAGGGCTTGTTCCAAGCTGAAGGAGGTTGGCATGCGATTCACCAGAGCGCTACTAGCGGTTTGTTCACTCGCCATTTGGGCGGGTCTTCCCCTGGATGGCCAGGGGTTCGGCAAAATCGTGGGCGCCGTGACGGACCCACAAGGATTAGGCGTTCCGGGGGCGAAGGTAACGGTTACCGAAGCCGCCACGGGCCTGCAGACTAGCACCACAGCCAGTCAGGATGGGCTGTACACGGTGCCGGCTCTGCGTCCCACAGAGTACAACTTCACCGTCACTGCCGACGGGTTCCGGACTTTCACCCAGTCGGGCATTACTCTACGGGCGGACCAAGCCGTCACCGTCAACGCCGCGCTGCAACTGGGGTCGGCGACCGACAAGATAACCGTGATCGCCGACGCGACCCAGGTGGACACGGCCACCAGCACGCTGGGCCAGGTGGTGGATACCGGGCGGGTCGCCGATCTGCCTCTGAACGGCCGCAACGCCGCGCAACTCACGGTCCTGGTAGCCGGTGTGGTTTCGGCGCCCAACGACTCGTCAGACCAAGGCCAGACCAAGACGTTTCCGGTGGTGGTCACGGTTTCGGCCAACGGGTCGCGCGCCAACGTGACCAATTATATGCTCGACGGCGGCAACAACGTCGACGAATATACCAATGTGAACCTTCCGTTCCCCTTCCCCGATGCGTTGCAGGAATTCAGCGTGGAGACCAGCAACTATAGCGCCCAGTACGGACAGAATGCGGGTGGTGTGGTGAACGTGGTCACCAAGTCGGGGACCAATGACGTGCACGGCGATGCCTTCGAATATCTGCGTAACCGCGAAATGAACGCCCGGAACTTTTTCGCCAAAGTTGCCGACCCGATGAAGCGCAACCAGTTCGGCGCAACCCTGGGAGCTCCCGTAACCATCCCCGGCCTGTACAAAGGACGTGACAAGACGTTCTTCTTTTTTGGTTACCAAGGCACCATCCTGCGCAACATGGCGGGCGCCCAAAGCGCCTTCGTTCCCTCGCCGGCGAATGTTCAGGGAATCTTCTCGAGCACCGTTATCGATCCCAAGACGGGCACGCCATTCCCCAATAACACGATTCCGCTTACCCGCCTCGATCCCGCGTCTATGGCGTTTGTGAAGGATCTGCCCACCGCGGCCGCGGCGGCAAACGGCCAGATTTTCTACCAGAAACCCGTCCGGCAGAACTACAACGAGGAGGTCGCACGTATCGATCACCAAATCGGCGCTAACGACCGCCTGACGGCCCGCTACTACAGAGACAGGTTCTATAACGTCGGGATTCTCGATACCACTAACCTGCTGACCTTTACCGATGAGGCGAAGAACCTGGTGCAGAACATATTGGCCTCCGAAACCCATACCTTCAGCCCTGCCGTGGTCAATGTCTTTACGCTCAACTTCGCGCGCGAGGCCGACCAGCGCGGCGCGCCCCTGGGTTCGCCCTCGGTAGCCGATTTTGGCGTGAATATTTGGCAGCCGCCGGACAAGGCCTTGCAGAGCATCTCCGTCAGCGGATTCTTCACCATCGGCGATAATCCGAAAGCCCGGTTCACGCGCAACAACTGGACCCTGAACAACGACCTCCATTGGGTGCGAGGGAACCACACTCTGGCTTTTGGCGTCCACGCCGAAATCAGCCGCATGGATATCGACAGCCAGTACCAGGAGCCTGGCGCTTTCACCTTCACCGCGGATACCACTACCTCCGCCGTCGCCAGCTTCGAGCTCGGCTATCTGCGGACCCTGACCCAGGGCTCCGGACAGTTCTTTAATAACCGTAATGAGTTCCTGGGCCTTTACGCGACCGACAGCTACCGCGTCACCAAGCGGCTCACTTTGAATTACGGCCTGCGGTGGGAGCCGTTCTTCCCGTGGAAGGAAATGAAACACCGCATGACGCAGTTCAATCCCACCGCCTACTACGCCAACCGAATCTCAACTGTCTACACCAATGCCCCTCCCGGTCTCCTGTTTCCCGGAGATTCCGGCGTCCCCGAAAACGGGGTTAATGCCAACTATCGCGACTTCGAGCCTCGCGTCGGCTTCGCCTGGGACGTGACCGGAGATGGCAAGACCAGCCTGCGGGCCGGCTTCGGCATGTTTTACGATTCGCGCATGATGGCCGGTTTCATGAACGCCGTCACTACCAATACGCCGTTCAGTCCCACCGTCACCATCACCACTCCGCAGGGACCGTTCAGTAATCCCTATCTAGGGATCACCAACCCATTCCCGACACCCGTTCCCATTCCCAAAAATGTGGCGTTCCCGCTTCCCGTTGTGGTGGTCACCTTAGACCCGTCAGGCGACTACAAGGTCCCGGCGATCTACAACTGGAACCTGACGTTGGAGCGGCAGATCGCGAAGGATTGGATGGTGCACGCCTCTTATGTCGGCTCGCATACCAGCCACCTGGCCACCAGTCTCCAGGAAAATCCGGCGGTGTACATCCCCGGCAGCTCGCTCGGTACCGATGCAAGACGGAGTTTCCAGTCGTTCTCCGGCATCACTCTGGACAGCCAGGCGGTGAACGGCCACTACCATTCCCTCCAGACGGGTTTCGAGAAACGCATGTCACACGGCTTCACCATCCTGACGAACTACACGTGGTCGAAGTCCCTCGACAACCTGCCGTTTAACCAGAGCGTGACCGGGCCGGGACCGAATGCTTCGGGAACCGCTTACCCCTGGTATTTCCCCAAGGCCGACGCGCTGGACATCGGCCGTTCGGATTTCGACCGCCAACACCGGATCGTCTTTTCGTGGGTGTGGCAACTGCCGACTTCCAGCGGGGCTGGGAAGGCGGTCCGCACTGCCGTGGGCGGATGGCAGCTCTCGGGCGTTTTCCAGGCCCAAACCGGACAGCCGTTGACTGTAACTTATGGACAGGACATGTCGCTGACCGGGCTTGGGGTAGACAGGGCTGTGCTGCTCGGCCCGGCGTTGGGCTCCGGAGCTTGCACATCGGCGCCCTGCAAAGACTATCTGCTCAAGAGCTCTTTCGGAGCGCCGCCGAAGGCCGGCACGGGTTCCGCCTACATCGCGAGCTTTGGGAACGTCGGCAAAGGATCGATCACCGGTCCGGGAGCAATGACCTGGGATGTAGGGATGTTCCGCAGCTTCTCGTTCCGTGAGCGGCTGACCGTTCAATTGCGCGGCGAGTTCTTCAATCTGTGCAACCGCGCGAATTTCAACAACCCGACCACCACCGTGAGCTCCGGTGGGTTCGGCAGCATCAGCGGCTCGGCCGATCCACGCATCGGCCAAGTGGCATTGAAGGTCCTGTTCTGATCTGTGGGGCAGGCGGTGCTCGCCTGCCCTCCCGCACGGAGGTTCCCGTGAACCGCAGATACTTCCTCATGAGTACCGCGGCTGCCGCTACCGCCGTTCGCTCCAGCGCGCTGGCCAGCCCAAATGACACCGTTCGCGTCGCCTGTGTGGGCTTCAATGCCCGTGGGGAGGCGCACTTGCGGGCCTGTCCGAGAATCCCGCTTTACCATGCCCTGATCTGACGTGTGTGCGGGTTCGTGGAACCCAAACCGCGGATTGCCAAGACGCCTGCTGCGAGAGGGAAGACCTGCACGATTTGCCTTCAGCCGGCGTCATTTCCTCAGACGATCATGCGGACTCTGCTGGTACTGGCCCTGTCGGCCGGCGGCCTTCGGGCCGCTATCATTCGCGGCGACGTGGTGGAGAACCAGAGCGGACGGCCGCTGGCGCGCACGCTTGTCGTTGCCCAGCCGGTGAAGGGCACTGGGGCGAAGTATGCCTCGGTGTTCACCACCGTTTACGGCACGTTCGAGTTCTCGGCGCTGCCCGGTGGCGCGTATCTTCTGAGCGCATCCCGCCGCGGCTTTGTGACCACGCAGTATGGCCAGAAGACGTTCCGTGGCGCCGGAGCGCCCGTGTTGGTGGAGGAAAACGCGTCAATCGCTCTGAGGTTGCGCTTGCCGCGCTTCGGGGCCATCTCTGGTGCCGTCCTCGATGAAAACGAGGTTGGTATTCCGGATTTCGAGGTTGCGGTGTTCCGAAACACGCGGCCCCCTCAATACGTCGCCAAGGGGAAGTCCGACGAGCGCGGCGTCTACCGCATTGGCTCCCTGGCGCCGGGTCATTACCTCGTGCGTTCGCTCCCTAGGCAAGTCGATGACGAAGGCTACGTTCCCACATACTCAAGGCAGGCGAGCCTCATAGATCAGGCCCGGATGGTTGATGCCGAGTTAGATCGGGAGACCGGCTACGCCGATGTTGTGCCCCAGCCCGGCCGCCTCTTTCAAGTGGCAGGCAGGGTTGTCGTGACCCCGCTCGTGCCTGTCACTCTCACGCTGGTTACCGAGGCCGGGAGGGAGACAGTGGTCACCACCGGCCCATTCCGGTTCACTCCGCAGGCGCCCGGACCGTGCGAGCTGTATGCTGAGGCGGAGGCTCCACCGCCGCCGCCCCGTTCTCCCCGTTCTCCGGATCACTACGGCGCATATCTGGCGCTCACTCTCGATCGCGACCGCGCGGACATATCGCTGCCGTTGACTCTGGTCCGCGACGTGAGCTTCACATTCCGGAGCGTCGCGGGAAGCGAGATCAAGCCAGTCCCGGTGCAGGTGATGGCGCGGCGCAGGGATCTGGGGGGTCACGGCGAGCCGGTGTCCCTGGGAATGACGGCCGCCGGGAACCAGGTAAACCTAGCGGCCGGCCGCTGGGAACTGATGTTCAGCCCTTTGCCGGACTTGTTCGTCGCCGGTTTCAATGGGTCCGCCGCCGGCGTGCAGCAGCGCAGGCGTGTGGATGGGTGGAATGAGATTTTTGTGGCCCCGGGCACCGGTAGTGGCGGCTTCGCGGTTTTTCTCTTGGGTGCCAGCCCCGGTTCCCTTCGCGGCGTGGTGTTGGCAGGGCAGGACAGAGCCTCAGCGGCTCCCGTCTATCTGGAGGGCTACGACCCCGATACCCGAGCCAGGACGGTGGACCTGCGCACCGTCCGGGCGGACGTTTACGGCAACTACGAGTTCACGGGCCGCGCCCCCGGCTACTACAGGGTCCTGAGCACTTTCGATTATCAGGACCCGGAGTCCGAGGAGATGGACCTCGCCGAAGCGAAGGTCGTCAAAATCGAAAAGGGCGAACCACGGACGCTGGACCTTCAGCTCTACGTGGCTAGGTAGGTGCCGAGCGCCGCGGGAAGCGCGCGGCGGCGCTAAAAACCCTGTAGGGTCGGGCATGCCCAGCCCGTGCGGCTCCTGTGTCTGTTTTTCGTCTTCTTGTAGCGGACCTGCGTTGCGTCACTCTCCGGAAGCCTGGCGCCCGCTGTCGGGTTCGGCCCAAGGTCCTGGTGAGGGGTTTTCGGAAACTGGCCCCAAACGTTAGGACTCATCGGAAGTGCCGCCTTGGAACTTCGCGATCTCATGCCATTCCTGCGGGCGGCACTTCCGATAAGGGACCACGCAAAAATAACTTCACATTTGGCTACTTGGCCCCGTGGCGCAGGCACTCGTGCCCAATGCCACTTAGTTTTCGGAAACCGCAAATCCGACGAAACTTGTGGGGCAGGCTTTTCAGCCTGCGGACCCGCTTTCCAGCGGGTCCAGCTGGCCGGAAGGCCGGCTTGCGGGCAGAATTGCCCGCCCCACAATCCATGCAGAATATCGATTTCACGAAAACTAAGTCCTAACGTTGATCAACCATTGGCACAGTTTCCGAGCACGTGATCCGGCGCTACTTCCCGCCCGAGGCCTGCCAGTTCACCAGAACGCTGATGGAGGAGCGCTCGGGTTGAGTTTGTTCCGGCAGCGTGTTCACCAGAAAACGGCCGTCGCGCGCGGCCACGTACCGATTCCGCCGCGTTTCGAGGGGGGCGAAGCGAGCCTCGAACAAGACGCGCGGGACACCGGCCTCGAAGCCCGCACTGTCCGCTTTCACGGAGACCGCCATGAGCTTGTTGGCGGAAACGTAGTACAGCTCTTTGCCGTCGGCCTTCCATTGGGGCTCCGTTCCGCTGGAAGGCGACACCTGCCATCTGCCGCCGGTGGGTGGAAATGGCTGAACGTAAACCTGGGGCTGCCTGCCGGATGCGTTCGAAGTGTAGGCGAGGAGTTTTGAATTGGGTGACAACTGGCCCTGCCGCTGGACGAACTCTGTTGCGACGACCGGGAAGGACCTGCGTTCCGCTCCGGGGCCCATCGGAAGGGCGAAGATCGAGAGTACGGGACCGCGCTCCACGGGCTGATTGAAGATCAGGTGCCCGCCATCTTTGGACCAGTCCTCCGCCCCCTTCGGCAGGGAGGAAACCAAGAGGGGCTCGTCCTCACCCACGCCACTGGCCGATTTGACGTAGAGATCCCTCACACCTTTGCGGTCCGAGGTCCAAGCGACCCGGCTGCCATCCGGCGACCAGACGGGGTCCATGTCGTCGCCCGGATCGAAGGTGAAGCGCGTCCGCGAGCCGCGGTTCAGGTCGAGGATCCAGATGTCCCGCGTCTTCGTGGACGGATCATAAATGTCAACGGCTAATCGGCTGCCATCGGGCGCCAGGGCCGAACTGCCGTAATCGGCCGGCGGTCCCACCGCTCCGGCGCGCCGGCCGGAGGCATCCAACCAAACCAGCTCCGAAACGGTCTGGGTGGCCACTGTAATCCATGCCAGCACGCCGTTGCCGGAAGCCGAAAACTGGTAGATCTGGCTGAAATTCTCGCGCATCGGTCCACCGGCCATCCAGGGCGCGCCGGCGAGTTTCATGCTTCTCAGATCCAGTTTCTGCGCGAACACCGCGCCCTCGCGGGGAAACAGCAGGTAACCGGGCGGCGCGAACTGAAGCAACGCGGATTGAATCGGCAGTTCACCCGACTCCTTGCCGTCAAGGGAACCCCATCTTGCCTGCAATTGACCCTGCGCCTGGCGAGCGACGTAGACGAAGTCCTTCCCATCGGGCAGGAACACCGGGCCGAAATGGTCCACTTCCCGCTTCCGCGCGTCGAGCGTGGTCGCCAATTCGGGTACCCCGCCTTGCGCGGGCACGCGCATTAGACCCCTGCGCCTTCCTCCGAGCAGGATTACGTCGTCCCGGTTCCAGTCCGCGTAGGTTACATCGGCTAAAACCGCGAGTGTCTGGGGCTGTCCTCCGGCGAGGTCCACTCGTTTGAGGCGTCCGTCGACAAAGAACCCGATGTTGCGGCTATCCGGAGACCAGAATACGTCCGACCCACCCTCCGTCCCAGGGACCGCCACCAGTGCGGAAGAGTTCAGCCTGCGAACGTAAATCTGGCGTCTCCCGCCGGCCGGCACGACGCTGAAGGCGATGCGCTCGCCGTCGGGCGATACCCTCGGGTCCAGCAGAGTGGTGTTTTCGGGAGCCATGATACTGAACTGGACGGGACGCGCCGCCTCGGGCGCGCGGCGGAAGGCCAGGTATCCCAGAGCCGCCGCCGCCATCGGCAACAGGCCGGCGGCCCATATCCAGCGCCGCCGGAGCTTCGGCCCGGGCATGGCGGCGCCGTGGAGCGTACCCGAGTCCGATTCCGCCTTCAGTTCCTCCAGTTCGACCTTCACATCGTCCATGTGCTGGAAGCGCCGCGCGGGGTCTTTGCGCAGGCAGCGTGCGATGATTCTTTCCAGATCGCGGGGCACGCCGGCGGGCAGCGGCCGGGGTTCCTCTTCGACCACCGCCGCCAGGGTGGGAATCTGCGAGTCCTTCTCAAATGCCCGGCGTCCCGTAACCATCTGGTACAGCACCGAGCCGAAGCTGAACACGTCCGAGCGGGCATCCGCCGGCTTGCCCTGCGCCTGCTCCGGAGACATGTACGCGGGCGTGCCCAGGATCCTGCCTTCCACCGTTAGGGTGGCGTCGTGCCCCGGGCCCGGTTCCACGCGCCGGGCCAGGCCGAAATCCAGCAGCTTCACCACCCCGGGGTGCCCGCTTGCGGGCCCGGTCACCATGATGTTGCCCGGCTTGAGATCGCGATGCACCACTCCGGCCGCGTTAGCGTTGGCCAGCCCGCCGGCGATCTGCACGGCGTAGTCCAGGGCCTTCCCCAGCGGCAAGCCCTTGGCAGGGATCATGTCACCCAGGGACTTCCCCTCGATGAACTCCATGGCGATGAAGTCTACGCCGTTGTCGGAGCCCACCTCGTGAATGCCCACAATGTTGGGGTGACTCAGGGCCGAAGCGGCGCGGGCTTCACGCAGCAGGCGCGACCGCCGCTCGGGGTCGGAGGCGTACTCCGGCGGAAGCACCTTGAGCGCCACCGGACGGCGGAGTTGCGCGTCGTAGGCGCGGTACACGGCCCCCATGCCGCCCTCGCCGAGTTTCTCGAGGATCCGATAATGCGACACGATCCGCCCGGTGAACGGTTCCTCCGCCGGGCGCGCCTGATCGTGCGCGAACGCCCGGGCAGCCACCTCCAGGGCCCGCTTTTCCAGAAAAGCGTCGGCCTGGTTCTCCAAAGCAAGCAGCGACTCGACTTCGCGGCGCAGTTCCGGATCCCCGTCGCAGGCCTTGGCGAGGAAGTCTGGCCGCAAGCTCTGCTCGCGCTCCAGGGCCGCGTGGCACAACTCTTCGATCTGCCGCCAGCGTTCGGGGTTCATCATGCTCGGGTCAGCTCGCGCAGCAACCACAACTTGGCCAGCTTCCAGTCCCGCAGCACCGTCGGCTCGGACACCCCGAGCGCCTCGGCGATCTCCCCGGTCTCCAGCCCGCCGAAGAACTTCAACTCCACGACCTTGCTCTTGCGGGGATCGATCGCTGCGAGCGCTTCGAGAGAGTCGTCCAGCGCCACCAGATCGGCCCTTCTTGGCAGAGCGAAGTCCAGGCTGTCCTCGAGCCAGACAGGCCGGACGGAACCGCCTCGCTTGTTTGCGTTGCGCGACCGGGCGTAATCCACCAGGATTCTCCGCATCAGCTTGGCGGTGACGGCCAGAAAATGGGTCCGGTCCTGCCAGCGCACTCGCCGGTAGTCCACCAATTGCAGATACGTCTCGTGGACCAGGGCGGTGGCTTGCAGAGTGTGACCGGGGCGTTGACCGGCCAGATAACGGTGCGCCATACGGCGCAATTCCTGGTAAACAAGGGAGATCAGCTCGCCCAGCGCCGCTTCATCACCCTGCCTCCAGGCCAGCAACAGAGTGGTCGCATCCGCAGCCATGGAAACCCAGCCAAGCTCATGACTTGGCCGGTATCAGTATAGCATCGGACCGTATTTCAGATCTCCTTATTGTTTTATCCGCCGCTTTCCGTCTTTCCAGATGGACCCGGAAACACCGGATAACCGGGCGATACAATTCAGGCCATCGCATGCCGGGGACTGTCCCGCGGTTTCCGGGTCCTCGCGAGGGCGACGCCCTCGGTACATGAAAGGAGAAGACTTATGAAACTCGCAACTATCGTACTGCTGGGAATCCTGCTCCTGGGGTCACTCGCCTCAATGCAGGCCGCCAACCCCGCTGGCGCTTCCCAAATCGTTCTGGCTTTCACCGGCGGGTCGGCTTATACCTCGGATACGACGGGTATCTGCATCTGGTACCCCCTGCTCGTTGGGGATCTCAACATGGAGTACTTGTTCCAGTTCGTGGATGGTGCCCCGGCCGTCGACAAGGAACATGCTTACCTCATCTGGGTGTCAGACTTCGAATCCTTACCGCAAACGCCGTTCTTGCTGCCGCCGTCCTCCAAAGGGCTGTTAACGCTCCAGTTGGTTCCCGCTGGAACGGCCACCATCTATTTCACCGACGTGCCCCGCCTTCGTAACTGGACGGACTTGACCAAGCGGACCACCTGGGGAACACCCGTGGCCACGTTTGACAGGAAAGCGGGAATCTTCCAGAGCACCGATGGCGGAATGTCGGGCGCGCTCCCTATTTCGGCTCAGTTGACCTCCAGCAAGCCCTTCAAAGTAAACGGGGTAACGTTCGACTTTAAGGACCTGATCCCGCACGGAATGACCTGCTTCGAGACTGGGTTTAGTGGCACAACTAGTAAAAAAGACAAAAAAAGTAATGACGATGGGGGAGATGATGAGGCCGGCACCTGCATCGCCATCGGCCCTGGGCAGTAAGAGACGGGTCACGATCCGTTCCGCGGCGGCGGGCGATGGCGGCACGCGCCAGGCCTGCAACCTTCGAAATGCTCCTGGCATATCCTTCGCCCGTCTCCGGTCAAGTTGAGCTCAGGAGGCATCTTGCGTCGCACGCGGCGCGCCCTCCGGGGAATGAAAAAGGTTTGCTCCGTTTCGCGGCCCAGAAATGCCGAGTAGCAGGTGAGTCCGAGCGCCGCGAAATGGAGCAAACCTTTTTCATTCACAAGAAATGAGAGTTTTCTTTTGCTGATTCTAAGCCACTTACCGAAGCAAGATGCCTCGCCCCTGTTCCCCCCAATGTTATTCTGAAATTGGAAGAGGGTTGTGCGCACCACTCGCCCAACCCAACGGTTGTCTTCGTGGCCACGAAGCGTTGCAACTGAGGTGGTAATGAACTCCCGGCCGCCGCAACGAATTCCCGAAGAAGTCCCCTCCGCATGCACAAACTGTCGCAACCCCCCCGGTCTTGCTCTCTGCCGCGCGTCCCGCCCTCAAATTGGCTTCGTTCCGCAACTTCCCGCTCCAGCACGCCGCCCGGTCCCCCAGGAACGCCGGCCTGCCCTCCGCGGGGCAGGATGATTGTAATTTAGTAATTGGAAGCCGTTTACGGAAGGAACCCACTCAGCCATGAAGATCGACCATGACTACGCGCGCGAGACGCTGGTTCGCCTCGTCCGGACGAACTCCGTCAATCCGGCGCTGGCACCGGGGGCGCCGGGCGAGCGCCAGATCGCGGAGTGGATTGCGGGATCGCTGCGGGCCGTGGGGCTGAGCGCGGAGATCTTCGAGCCGGCGCCCGGAAGGACCAGCGTCCTCGGCAAGCTGGCGGGCAGCGGCGGCGGGCGCAGCCTGATGCTGAACGCGCACTGCGACACCGTGGACGCCGGCGGCATGGCCGAGCCCTTCTCCGGCGCCATCCGCGATGGCAAGGTCTACGGGCGCGGCGCCTACGACATGAAAGGCGGCCTGGCCGCGTGCATGGCCGCGGTCAAAGCGCTGGTGGACGCCGGCGCGCGGCTGCGCGGCGATGTGCTGGTGGCGGCCGTCGCCGACGAGGAATACGGCAGCCTCGGCACCAGCGGCCTCATCCAACGCGTGAAGGTGGACGGGGCGATTGTCACCGAACCGACGGGCCTCGAAGTCTGCCTGGCGCACAAGGGGTATCTCTGGATTGAGGTCGAGATCGCCGGACGCGCCGCGCACGGCAGCAAGTTCGAGCTGGGCATCGACGCCAACATGAAGATGGGCCACTTCCTCTCGCGGCTCAGTGTGTTGGAACGCGAGCTGCGCGCGCGGCCGCCCCACCCTCTGGTCGGCCCGCCTTCGCTGCACGCGGCCCTGCTCAGCGGCGGGACCGGCCTCAGCACCTATGCGCCCTCTTCCACCGTGAAGATCGAGCGCCGCACGGTGCCCGGAGAAACCGAAGCGCAGGCCGCGGCCGAGATTCAAAACATCGTGGACCGGCTGGCCGCCGAAGATCCGGACTTTCGCGCCGCGGTGCGGCCTTTCTTCGTCCGCCACCCGTTCGAGGTGGCTCGCACTGCGCCCATCGTTCGCGCCGTGGACCGCGCCGCCAGCGCGGTCCTGGGACGGCCCGCCCGCCACATCGGCGACACGCCCTGGATGGACGCGGCGCTGCTCCAGGCGGCCGGTGTCGAGACGGTGGTCTGCGGCGCGGCCGGCGCCGGCGCTCATTCCGACGTAGAATGGGTGGACCTGGAATCGGTGGTGAAGCTGGCCGAGATTCTGGCGGAAACCGCCGTGGACTATTGTTGAGGAGGACCCATGAATTCACCGACCAACGATCGCCGCAGTTTTCTCAATCGCATGGCTGCCGGCGCCGGCCTGGCCGCGGCATCGCCCGCGGCCGCTCAAACCGAGAATCGCAACGAGGGCCGCCCGGACTTTCCCTTTCTGCCCCAGTATGCGCGGGCGCAGAACCACAAATCGCTCAAGCAATCGAGTTTCGACCGCACCGGCGGCAACCGCGACGCCTGGGCCATCCCCGCCGGCGGCGTCCAGGAAGTTTTCCGCGCCGGCGGACCCGGGGTCATCACCCACATCTGGTTCACCATCGCCGCCCGCAGCGCCGATCATCTCAAGGAGATCGTGCTGCGCGGCTACTGGGACGGCAACGCGAAGCCCAGCGTGGAAGCGCCCATCGGCGACTTTTTCGGCCTTAACCTGGGCGTCTATCAGGTCTACGAGTCGGCGTATCTGGCCTGCTCGCCGGGCAAGTCGCTCAACTGCTACTTCGCCATGCCGTACCGCCAATCCGCGCGCTTCGCGGTCGCCAACGAAGGCAGCCAGGATATCGGCTCGTTCTATTCCAACATCGATTACATGACCGTGCCCAGGCTGCCGGACGACGCCATGTACTTCCACGCGCAGTACCGCCAGAGCGCGCCGTGCGTCCCGGTGACGGGCGACGCGGCCAGGCTCAATTTGGACGGCCGGCTCAACTACGTCTACGTGGAGACGCGCGGCCGGGGACACCTGATGGGCGTGACGCTGGGAGTGCTCGAAAACGCGAATGGATGGTGGGGCGAGGGGGACGACATGATTTTCATCGACGATGAATCCAAGCCCGCCATCAACGGCACCGGTTCGGAAGACTATTTCCTGGGAAGCTGGGACTTCGGCGGGCGCGATGGCGCGCAGCCCTTCGCCCACTCCATGTACGGGGCGCCGCTGATCGTCAACGCGGAACGCACCGGCGGACGCTACTGCTGCTATCGCTGGCACGGCGACAACCCGGTCGCGTTCGAGCGCTATCTCAAGCACACCATGGAGCACGGTCACGCCAACAACCGCGGCGACAATTTCTTTTCCACCGCCTACTGGTATCAATCGGCGCCCTACACCGATTTCCCCGCGCTGCCGCCGGCAGCGGCGCGGATTCCGCAGGTGAAAACGGCATGATGAAAATCCTGGCTTTTTTCTTGGGGGTTTTCATGGCGATACACGCTGCCGTCAAAGTCGAGAAAGTGGAATACAAAGGCTGGCCCAACTGCTACCGCGTCAGCAACGGCGAGGTGGAGCTGGTGGTCACCTCCGACGTGGGCCCGCGAGTGATTCGTTTCGGGTTTGTGGGCGGCCAGAACCTCTTCAAGGAGTTTCCGGAACAGCTCGGCGGGAAGGGCGAGGAGCAGTTCCAGTTGCGCGGCGGGCACCGCGTCTGGAAGGCGCCCGAAGATCCGGTTGCCACGTGGGCCCCCGACAATGTTCCGGTTCGGATCGAGATCAGGCCCGACGGTCTGGTGGCGCGCGCGCCCGTCGAGCCTCTGACGAAACTGCAGAAGGAAATCGCCGTCCGCATGGCGCCCTCCGGCACCGAGGTGGAGGTGGTGCATCGCATCGCCAACCAATCGCTCTTCCCACTCGAGTTCGCGGCGTGGGCCATGTCGATGATGGCGCAAGGCGGCATGGCCATCACGGGATTTCCGCCGCGGGGAAGACATCCCATCAACCTCGAAGCCACCAATCCGCTGGTGATGTGGGCTTACACCGATCTTTCCGACAATCGCTGGAAATTCACCAAGAAGTACATGCTGCTTCGTCAAGACCCCAAGATTGCGGACGCCCAGAAACTGGGCCTTTTCAACCCCAATACCTGGGTGGCCTACGTGCTGAACGGAGAAGCATTCGTCAAGCAGGCGCGCGCCGGCGCCGGCAGCCCATATCCCGACTTCGGCTGCTCGTTCGAGACCTTCACGAATGATGAGTTTCTCGAAATCGAGACTCTCAGCCCGCTGACCAAAGTGCTTCCGACTCGAGCCGTGGAACATACCGAGCACTGGAGCCTGCATCGGAATGTGCGGCTTTCGACCCTCACTGACGAGGAGCTGGACCGGGTCATCCTGCCGCTTCTCCAGTAGGAAAAGGGGTCAGACGCATTTTTCGTAAGGAAGCCCGGGCTGCGGACCGGGACGGCCTGCAAGACGGTCTCGAAAACGGGCAGAAAATGCGTCTGACCCCTTTTCAGGGGTGGAGCCGGTAGAGCATGCGCGGAAAGGCGATGGTTTCGCGGATGTGTTCCAGGCCGCAGATCCAGGCCACGCACCGCTCGATGCCCATCCCGAAGCCGCCGTGCGGCACGGTGCCGTACTTGCGCAGATCGATGTACCACTCGAAGGCTTCCCGCGGCAGGTTGTGCTCCTGGATGCGCCGGAGCAGCAGGTCCGGGTCGTGGATGCGCTGGCCGCCGCCGATGATTTCCCCGTAGCCCTCGGGCGCGAGCACGTCCACGCCCAGCACCAGGTCCGGCCGCTCGGCGTCCGGCTGGAAATAGAACGCTTTGAACGAAGCCGGGAAGCGGTCCACCATGATGGGCCGCTGGCGGTCTTCGGTGAGCAGCGTCTCATCGGCGCCGCCGAAATCGCCGCCCCACTGGATTTCGCTGCCCTTCGATTGCAGAATCCGGATGGCCTCGTCGTAGCTCATCCGCGGAAACGGCGCCTGGATGGCTTCCAGTTTGGCGACGTCGCGCTCCAGCCGCTTCAACTCCTCGCGCCGGTTTTCGAGCACGCGCCCGACGATGAAGACGATCAGCTCCTCCGCCACGCGCTTCACGTCCTCGAGCGTGGCGTAGGCCATCTCGGGCTCCACCATCCAGAACTCGGTGAGGTGGCGCCGCGTCTTGGATTTTTCGGCGCGGAAGGTCGGTCCAAAGCAGTAGACCTTGCCGAAGGCCATGGCGGTAGCTTCGTTATAGAGCTGGCCGGACTGCGTGAGGAAGGCCTTGTCGTCCTCGAAGTAGTCCACTTGGAACAGCGTGGTGGTTCCCTCGCACGCCGCCGGCGTGAAGATGGGGGTGTCCACCAGGGTGAAGCCGTGCGAGTCGAAATAGTCGCGCACCGCTTTGATCACTTCGTGGCGCACGCGGATGATGGCGTGCTGGCGCTGGCTGCGCAGCCACAGATGGCGATGGTCCATCAGGAAGTCGGTGCCATGCTCCTTGGGCGTGATGGGATACGGGTCCGATTCCGGCACGCGCTGCACCACTTCCAGGTTCTCGAGGTCCATCTCGAAGCCGCCGGGCGCGCGCTCGTCGGCGCGGATCTTGCCGGTGACGATGATGGAGGATTCCTGGGTCAGGTTCTTGACGGTCTCGAACAATTCCTCCGGCAGGGCGGCCTTCACGGCCACGCATTGCATCAGGCCGTAGCCGTCGCGGAGGATCGGGAACGCGATCTTTCCGGAGCGGCGCAGGTTGTACAGCCAGCCGGCTATCCGGACGCTTTCGCCGGTGTGTTGAGCGGCTTCGGCGATGGTGATTCGCGGGATGGTGTTCATTGGTTTTCCAGCCGGTCGAACACTTCCTTCACGCTGTCGAGCGGATGCGCGATCCCGGGCTGCTCTTTAAGCTCCAGCAGCAGCGGATACTGCGCTTCGCGGCTGCGCAGCAGGCGCATGGCGTTCTTCCAGTCGATGGCGCCGCCTTCCGACAGGAAGGGAAAGAGGTGGCTGTCCTCGTTTCCGTCGTTGTCGTGCACGTGCGTGGAACGGATGCGGTCTTGCATGAGGTTGAAGGCCTTCTCGATTCCTTCGTTCATGTGCGCGTGGCCCACGTCGAAGGCGTAGTTCAACCCGACGTGGGTCAGCTCCTGGAATTGCAGAAGCCGCGCGGCGCTGGCCAGCTCGTTGGGGGTGTTCTCCAGCAGGATCTCCACCCCGCGCTGCCGGGCGAAGAGGTTCAGCTCCTCGAGCGCGGCGAAGGCCGCGTCGAACTTGCGCTCGTCGAACTCCTCTCCGACAACGCCGATGTGCTGGATCAGGTAGCGGAAGGGAACCACTTCGGCGATATCCAGGGCGCGCTTGATCTCATCCACCATCTCCAGGCGCCGCCCCTTAACCGGCTCGGTGATGCTCACCACTGCGTGCGGGCCGGAGCGGCCCCAGATTTCGTCGGTGTACATGGGCGCGTGCAACGAGTGCAGCTTGATCTCGGAGTCTCGAAACCAGTAGCCCAGTTCCGCCACCTGCGCCTTGTCGCGGTAGTCCAGGTGCTGGCGCGCGCAGAAGATCTCGACGGCGGGGATGCCCGCCTGCTCGATCCGGCTCAGCAGCGCGACGGTCAGACGATGATTGACGAACAGGTGCGTGGAGAGTGCGTGGTTCATGTCGTGGTCAGTATCCTTCCGCCGTGCCCTCGGTGCGCGGATCGGGCGCGCCTTCCAGCCACCCGTTGAGGAATCGTATGGCCGCCACCTCGCCCTGCGCGCCCACCGGCTTCACTGTGTAGCCGCGTCTTTCGAGCAGCGCGATGGTGTCCGGCGAGTAGCCCGGCTCGATGCGCAGCTCGTCCGGCATCCACTGGTGATGGAAGCGCGGCCAGTTCACCGCGTCTTGCACGTTCATGCCGAAATCCAGCACGTTGACGATCACTTCGAGCACCGTGTTGATGATGGTCGGGCCGCCCGGCGATCCCAGCGCCAGGTACGGCTGGCCGTCCCGCAGCACGATAGTTGGGGTCATCGAGGAGAGCGGCGTCTTCCCCGGTTGGATGGCGTTGGCTTCGCCCTGGATCAGCCCGTACATGTTGGCCTCGCCGGGCTTGGGCGCGAAGTCGTCCATTTCATTGTTCAGCAGGAACCCCAGGCCCGCGGGCGTCACTTTGCCGCCGTAACCGCCGTTCAGCGTATAGGTCACCGCCGCGATGTTGCCCTCGCCATCGGCAATGGTGTAATGCGTGGTTTCGGCCGATTCATGCCCCGTGAACACCCCCGCGTGGACCTGGCGGTTGGACGTAGCGCGTTCCGGATCGATGGATTTCCGCAGCTTCAGAATGTAGTTCGGATCGAGGAGGCCGGTAAGTGGCACCTTCACGAAATCGGCATCGCCCAGGTGCTCCGCGCGATCGGCGAAATAGCGCCGCATGGCTTCCGTCATGTAGTGGAGGGCGGTGGCGGAGCCCGCGCCGGCCTTCTCGTACCCCGTGCCCTCGAGCACGCCCAACATCTGGAGAATGCCCACGCCGCCGGAACTGGGCGGCGGCGCCGTCACAATCGAGTAGCCGCGGTAACTGCCGGTGAGCGGTGGGCGCTCCTTGACGGTGTAATTCTTCAAATCGGCCGCGGTGACAAGGCCGCCGTGCTCCGCCATGTCCTGGGCCAGCAGGCGCGCCGTCTCGCCTTCGTAGAAATCCTTCGCGCCCAGGCGCGCGATACGCTCCAGCGTGCGCCCCAACTCCGGCTGGACGAAGGTTTCGCCCGGCTCGTAATACTTGCCGTCTCTCAGAAAAATGCGTTTCGATTCGGGAAAGCGGCTCAACGCTCGCGCGCTCGACCGCAGCGATTGCGCCAGCCCGTACGAGACCGGGAATCCCTTGGATGCCAGCTCGATGGCCGGGCGCAGCATCTCGGCCCACGGCTTTTTGCCGTACTTTTGCGAGGCGTACTCGAAACCTCGCACCGTGCCGGGCACGCCCGACGCGCGGTAGCCGATGGTGCTGTCCTCGGTGGGTTTGCCGGCGGCGTCGAGGTACATGTTGCGCGAGGCCGCCTGGGGCGCGCGCTCGCGGAAATCGATGAACGTGGCGCGTCCATCGGCCAGGCGCACCAGCATGAAGCCCCCGCCTCCAATGTTTCCGGCCGAGGGGTGGGTCACCGCCAGGGCGAACCCGACGGCCACCGCGGCGTCAACCGCATTGCCGCCGGCTCGAAGAACCGCGACGCCGGCCTCGGTGGCGTGGCGTTCCCGCGCGACCACCATGGCGTGCCGCGCGCGCACCGGTTGCGCGGCCCACGCTTGCACACCGGCCACCAACAGCAGTGTGGCGCAGACTCTCAGTCTGCCGGGCCCAGAGGGCACCCCCGACTCGCCGGGACGCCGGCCGGGCGTGCACCAAAGCGCGTCCCGATGAGTCGGGACGCGGCAGGCACGAGTGCCTGCGCCACATGAGTTCTTGCGTGGTCCCATGAATCTCGATTCTACTGTACTATGAGGCTTTGGAACGGCGTCTTCGCCATTCGAAGAGCATCACGCCCGCCGCCACCGACACATTCAGCGAAGAAATCCGGCCCGCCACGGGGATGCGCACCAGCGCGTCGCAATGCTTCCGCACCTGCTCGTGCAGGCCTTTGCCCTCGCCGCCCAGCACTACCGCCGCCGGCGACGCGTACTCCACCTGGTCGTAAGTCTCGGCGCCGCGCTCATCCAGGCCGTAGATCCAGAAGCCGCGCTGTTTGAGCTCTTCGAGCGCCCGGTTGATATTGGCGACGCGCACCACCGGCAGGTGTTCGAGCGCGCCGGCCGCGGCCTTGGCCACCACGCCGGTGACGCCGGCCGCGCGCCGCTCCGGAATGATCACTGCGCCCGCGCCCGCGGCGTGGGCCGTCCGGATGATGGCGCCCAGGTTGTGCGGATCTTCGACGCCGTCGAGCACCACCAGCATCTCGCATGGGGCCACGCCGTCGAAGTCGGCATACCGTTGAGCGGCGCCCAGGGCCACCACGCCCTGGTGCGCCGAAGTGCCGGCCAGGCGGTCGAGCGCCGCGCGCGGCTCAAAGCGCACCGGTATGGAAGCGCGCCGCGCCAGATCGATGATTTCCTGCACGCGCGGCCCGCCGGCGCCTTGCGCCACCAGCAGGCGCTCGAGCGCGCGCTTGGCCCGCAGAGCCTCCACCACCGGATGAATGCCGCTCAAGATCGCCATTTCGATGACTCCCGCTCCTGGTTCGCCCGGATGAATTCCAGATCTCCCTCCACGAAATCGAATTCGGCGAGCTTGGCGGCGGGCTCCCAGCGCATTTCGTGGAATACCACGTTGCGCGGCTCACCGCCGAATTGTGTCACGCGAAAGAAGATCAGCACGATGGTATCCCGGCCCGGATAGGTGTGCTGGTAGCGCATGATTTCCTGGCCCGCCGCGCCGAGGATGCCGAGTTCCTCCTCGAGTTCCCGCGCCAGCGCCTGTTCGGGCGTTTCACCGGGTTCCACTTTGCCTCCCGGAAATTCCCATTGGAGCGGGTGAGACTGCTCGGGCTTCCTCCGGCAGATCAGAATCCGCCCTTGGCGCTCGATGATCGCCGCCACCACCTGAACCATGCCAATATTGGAGCATAAGATGCATCCTCCGCGCCTGGTCGAGCGCTTCCAGAATCCGCTCGGACATTACCCGCTACCAAGGACCGGGGGAACGGCTGGTTCCGTACCTGGATGTTCCGGTGGGATCTCGGCCTCGCCTTCGGCAACGCTGGGCGCAATGGGCGGGACGGGCGCGCCCTCGGGGGGGCACCCTTCGGGTGGCGGGGCTTCCGGAAGGCCCGAATCGCCGGCGCTCCCGGTGTTCGGTTCGGGGACCGGGGCGGGAGGATCCGGCGCGGGAGCGGGGTTTTCGGGGGGAAATGGGTCCGCTTGCAAAGGCGTGTAAAGGGGTTCTTTTTGTTCGGGTTGGGCCTCGAGAATGCCCTCGAAAATGGGTTCGTTTGCGAATACTTCCCGGAGGGCTTTGAGCCGGTCGAACTCCTCCACCGCGCGGCGGTAGTGGCGTTCCGCCTGGGCCTGATAGCGCATCAGCAGGCCCCAACTGTTGGACTGGCAGGAGAGGCGGTGGAATCCTTCCCCCATCAGGTAGTTGCGGTTCTGGGCCTGGGTGATGAGGATATCGCCGTGGCCGGCGACGGTTGAGTTCATGAGACGGATGGGTTGTCCGGTGTTGTCGAAGCACTCGTTGAGGCAGGTGGTGAAGAGGCCGGATTCGAGGCGGGCGCCGCGGAGGATGGCGTGTTGGGCGAGGGCCATGCGCTCGAGGGCGAAGAGTTCCTGGGAGTTGACGGGCTGGTAGAGAGCCACGAGGTCATCCTTGAGACGGGCGACCTCCTGGAGGTCTTCGACGCGGACGACGGCGAAAGAGGAGGCGGTGAAGCGGTGTTTGCGGGCATTTTGGGATGCGCGGGCCTTGCCTTCATGGGTGCGGGGGCCTGTGGACTTGGCGGCATTGGCGCGATTGGCGGCGAGTTGTTCTGGGGACACGGTATGAGACATGGAATTACCCCTCCGGTTTCAGGATTGCAGGACGGGGGGCTTGACTCTTAAATTGGCGCGGTCAAGTGATGGAAAAGAAAGAGATTATTTCGTTGGAAAAGTTGTCACCGAAAACCGGCCAATGCTGAAAAGAGGGGTCTCGCAGGGAAAGGTATTTCTTTTTCAGGCAGTTGGGTTACTTCTTATGCCTGGATGGCAGATGGCCAACTGGCCAAGCCCGCTTGC
>JBEKSR010000071.1:0-24479 GCA_049516835.1 Bryobacteraceae bacterium
ATTATGCCACCGTAACGGTATCATCCCAGCATCCGACGATGAGTTGATCGTCGCGCCGGCCTCGATCCGCCGCGATTGGGGCTCACGCGGTATCTCGGCCCAGCCAATTTTTTCTCACGTCCGGCGTCTCGGCGGTGGACGTCTCCGGTTCTTCTCCTGGGAATGTCTGGTATCTTGGAATTTCCGGTATGATCACTCGCGCAGAAGCGCTCGATTTGTTCCGTTCCGACGACCTGATCGGCATCGGCATGGAGGCCGATTCCATCCGCCGCAGGTGGCATCCCGAGGGCATCGTCTCTTACATCGTCGATCGCAATATCAACTACACCAACTTGTGCACCGAATATTGCAGCTTCTGCGCGTTTTACCGCCCCATGGGCCACGCGGAAGGGTACGTGCTGCCCAAGGAGACGATCTTCGAAAAAATCCAGGAGACGCTCGACCTGGGCGGGACCGGCGTGTTGATGCAGGGCGGCCTGCACCCCGATCTCAAAATCGAGTGGTACGAGGACCTCTTCCGCGGCATCAAGGAGCGCTTCCCCATCCACCTGCACTGCCTCTCCGCGCCCGAAGTGGCCAACATCGCGGAGGTCAGCGGGCTGAGCCTCCGCGAGACCATCCGGCGGTTGATGGATTCGGGGCTCGACTCCATTCCTGGCGGTGGGGCGGAGATCCTGGATGACGCCGTGCGCCACCGCATCAGCCGCCTCAAGTGCTCGACCCAGGAATGGATCGACGTGCACCGCACCGCGCACCAGCTCGGCATGCGCACCACGGCGACCATGATGTTCGGCTGCGGCGAAACCCTCGAGCAGCGCATGAACCACCTCGAGCTGGTCCGCAACTTACAGGAGGAGACCGGCGGGTTCACGGCCTTCATCCCGTGGACGTTCCAGCCCGCCAACACCGCGCTGGGCCACATTGTGAAGGAAGAAGCCACGGCGGTGGAATACCTCGAAACGCTGGCCATTTCGCGGATCTATCTGGACAATATCGAGAACGTGCAATCGTCCTGGGTGACCCAGGGGCTGAAGACCTGCCAGTTGGGGCTGCGCTTCGGCGGCAACGACGTGGGCAGCATCATGATCGAGGAAAACGTGGTGGCGGCGGCCGGGGCGCACCATTGCACCACCGAAGAGGAACTGCGGCGCATCATCCGCGACGCGGGCTTCATTCCCAAGCAGCGGGACACGCTCTACCGGACCTATTTTCTGAATTAGGCGAGGCCCATCTTCGCCAGCAGCGCGCGGAAGCGCGGGTCGCCGCGGATGCCGTCGTACATGGGCATCGAAGGCATGTGCGTGACCGCCGGATCGCGCGCGTCGATGGCCTTCTCCAGCCACTCGAAGGCGCGCTCATCCCCAATTCCCATATAGGTCCAGGCCATACCCAGGGGCTGAACGGAAGCTGTGCGGGCCGCCTCGAGCACTTGCGTAAAACACTGCCGGGCCTCATCGGCGCGGCCCAGCAATCCGTACACCAGGCACATTCCGGCCACGACCCCAGGCGCCCCATAGATCTCGCCGGCGAGCCGGCCCTCGGCGACTGCCTCGTCCCCTCTTCCCTGGAAAGTCAGAGCGCCGCACAGCATCCAGTGCGGCCACCAGAGCGCCGGGGCAAGCGCCACCGCCGCCCGGCCTTCTTCGGCCGCGCTGTCGTATTCGCGCGCGGCGGTCAACGCCAGAGCGAGTTTCGAATGCAGGAAGGGCGAGAGCGGGTCGAGCGCGATGGCGTGCCGGAGTTCTTCTACCGCCTCGCCGATCCGAAGCTTGGGCACCAGAAAGTACCAGGCGTGCTGCGCGAGAACGGTGCTCGAACCCGGGCTAAGCTCGAAGGCGCGCTCGAAGGCGCGCTCGGCGGAAGTCCAATCGTATTCCAGAATGCCTTCCAGAGTCCCCAGCAGCGCGTAGGCCTCGCCCAGCCGGTCATTCAACGCCAGCGCTTTGAGGACGGCTTGCTTGGCCCGCCTGGCCTCCGCCGCCGGCGCCAGAATGTACTGTGCGGCCTCGAAGAGCAACTGGGCCAGCGCCATGTAGGGCAGCGGGAAACTCGGGTCGCGAGCGATGGCCGCCTCAAAGCACTGGCGCGCGCCGGCGACCGCTTCCGGCGTATACCGCACTCCCAGACACCTCCCCTTCAGCCACAGGCCGTAAGCTTCCAGGTCATCGGTCATCCGCTCGACCAAAGGAGCCGGCGCCAGCCGGATTTTCAGTGCCAGCGCGATGGAGCGCGCCAGCTCGTCCTGAATCGCGAAGATGTCGGAAAGTTCGCGGTCGTAGGATTCGCTCCAGAGATGGAAGCCGTCGGCGGCGCTGACAAGCTGGGCCGAAACCCGCACTCGATTTTGCTGCCTGCGGACGCTGCCTTCCAGCAGCGCCAGGGCCCCCAGCCGCGCGCCGATCTCGCGCACGTCCTGCTCCTTGGAACGAAAGGCGAACGAGGACGTGCGCGCCGTCACGCGGAGGCCGGGGATGCGCGTGAGCGCATTGATGACCTCGTCGGCGAGGCCGTCGCCGAAGTACTCGCTCTCCTTGTCCGCGGTGAGGTTCACAAAGGGCAGCACGGCCACCGAGGCGGGCTCCCGATCCTCCGCCGGGCTCGACCGCAACCAGGCGTCCAGCTCGGAGGGGAGCGCGTACACGCGGGGCCTGTCGCCGCCCGGCAACCGGTGCACGGGGAGGCGGCGCTCGCTTTCCCACCGCTGTACCGTCCGGAGATCGCGGCCCAGGTAAGCCGCTATGTCCTTCCAGGAGTCCAGGCGTTCGCCCACGCGCCACCTCCGCGCCGAACCGAGCATAGCAGACGCGGCGAAACACGGCAATACGCGTCAATCGCGGCCGCCGCGTCCCACCATCTTGTCCGCACGCGCCGCCAGCCTTACTCTTATCTGCGAAAGGAGTTTGTTATGAAGCGATTGATATTGTTGATTCTGGTGCTGTCCGCGGTGGCGGCGGCACAAACCACTTGCACCCTGAGTACCATCACCGGGACATACGCCGTGTCGTACCTCGGCTGGGTTTACGTGGCACAACCGGGAGGCACGCTGGTGGCGCTGCCGGGCACCGTTTTCGGTGTGATCTCCATCGGCTATGATGGCAAGCTCAGCGGCGGCGCCGCAGTGTCCGGCATGGGGCCGGTGGTGGACTTCGACATTTCCGGCACCACGGAGATCAAGTCCGACTGCACCGGCACGCTGCACATGAAGCCAAAGCCGAGAGCCGGTGGGCCGGCCGGGTTCGAAACCGATCGGTTCGTGTTCATCCCCAGCGACAAGACGCTCCTCACTACCATCGTGGACGTGGATTATGGCTACCCGGCCAGCAACTCAGTCTGGAAACAGATGTCGACGTTGCCAAACGCGGCGGCCTGGTAGGACCGCGGCGGGGCGGCGCCGTGCTGCCGAGCCGGGCCGCCCCGCCGCGCTCTACGCGTTCAGGTGCGTATTGATGCGCTCGATGGCCTCGTCGATCTCGGCGGGGCTCTTGTAGCCGATGGTGACCGCATCCACGACGCCCAGGCCCATTATGTACTTGATGGAGGCGTCGCGGTCTTCCGGCGTGGTGAAGCGGCCCTCGCCCATCGCCTTCATGCTGAGCACGCCGATGCCCGCGCCATGGATCTCGCGGGCGTGAGTCGTCACCTCCGCGACGTCACCTGTCTGAGCGTCGCCGCGGATGTTGTCCATCAAGGTGCCATTGTGGTTGATGCGCAGCAGGGCCACATCCAGCCACTTGGTCCCCGGGCACACGCGCAGCGGCGCCAGGCCATGGACGGAAACGCCGTGAGCCAGAACCATCTTCTTCTGCTTGGCCAAGGAGAGCGCGTCGCGGGTTGGCTCCCTCTCTTGTGGCCACTCCGCGGTGCGGACGGCGTGCAACAGCACAATGTCGATGTAGTCCGAGCTCAGGGCGGTCCGCAGCTTGTCGATGGCGGCCGCCGGGTCGGGTTGCCGCGGACCCATCTTGGTCATCAGCCGGTAGGAGTCGCGCGGAATTCCCTTCAGCGCGGTGGCCAGCATCTCGGGCATCCCGGCATAGGAATCGGCGGTTTCGAAGAACCGGATGCCGCGGTCGTAGGCGTGCCGGACCAGACGCGTGAACTCGTCCTGCCCAAGCTGCCGTTGGATCATTCCGCCGCGCGTGCCGGTGCCGAAAGCCAGGCGGGTCACTTTAACCCCGGAATTGCCCAGCGTCACCCAGTCCGTGGCGGAGCGTTTGGCGGCTGCCGCGGCGAACGCCCCTCCCGATACCGCAACCGCCGACACGGCCACGGTGCTCTTCAAAAAATCGCGTCTGGTAAATTGGGACATCTTCCCTCCAGTTGGTGGATCTGGTGCCTAGTATATCCTGGTTTTCACTTCGCCGCCTGGATCGCGAAATCCCAGGTCTGGATGTTCAGCTTGCCCTCGCTGTACTCGACCACCGCGTATTCGCCCGGCTCGAAGGCCTGCTTGGGCCAGATCTTGTAGAGGCCATCGGCGAGCTGCTTCTGGAACGTCTCCACCATGGTGGGTTCTTCCACTACCTCCTTGGTGACCGGCATGAAGGTGAGGTTCTCGACGATTCGCACGGCGCCCTTGGAGGTGAGTTTGGCGATGCCGAAGCGCTCGGTCTCGGCAAGCTGGATGTAGAACTCCTGCTCGGGGTTGGTGAAGACGTTCGGCGAGTGCGCTCCGCTCAATTCCAGCGTGCCTTTGCCAGGGACCATCGGAATCGGCGAGAGGGCTTTCAGGACCGACCGGCCCTTATTGGTGTGGATGGTGGATTGGGCCACCTGGATGACCCTGGCCTGGTTGCCTTCCAGCCAGTAGACCCCGGGGTCCTGCGGGATGCGCCTGGTTTCCCGGGCCAGATCGCGCTCCGCCTTTTCCTCCTCGGCAACCGCTTCAGCGTTTTTTTCCAACTGGGTCTGCCGTTCGGCGACCTCGGCTTGGGTGCGCTTCAGGTCCACCAGATCCACGGGGATGTCTTCCCATTGGCTCCGCTCGACGCTGTAAAAGTGCACGCGGCCGGACTGAATTTGGTATTCACGGACAACGTGATAGCTGCCATCCTTCAAGTACAACTTGAGGTTCGCCGCCCAGGCCGCGAAGACCAGCAGCAGCGCCAGCAGGTACTTGCGCATATCTCTACTGACTACTGTAACGCGGGGCGGGTTTCACGGGGGCTGGGGACCAAAGGGCAGGCTAAAGATGCCCCACCGGTACCCTGGGTGGGGCACGCTTTAGCCTGCCCAGGCTACCAGGGGTTTCACGGGGCTAATTCCGGGCGCGGCCCACCGTCATAGATTTTATCGAACGCGCGCCGGGGTTCGCACGTATATCAGCCATAATGGTTTTTTGAGGTTTTTGACGATTATGCCCTTTGCCAGATCAGTTGTCGTTATCCTTCTTTCTTCCGCGGTGGCCCTTCCGGGCTTGGCGCAGACGCCAGAGATTACCAGAGGCCCCAACCACGGCGTCATCGGGTGGTTCGAGGGGAACTACGTGGCCCACCCGGTCCCCAAGATCAGCTTCGAAGATTCGCCGCGGATCGACAAGCTGATGCGCGCCGGCAACATTTACCTTTCGCTGCGCGACGCCATCGCTTTGGCGCTGGAGAACAACCTGGATATCGAATACGCCCGCTACAATCCCAAGCTGGCGGATGCCAACTCGCAGCGCGTCAGCGCCGGCGCGTTGCTGCGCAATGTTTCGAGCAGCATTTCGAGCGGACCGTCCTCGGCCTCCCTGGGCGTGGCCGCCCAGTCCTCGCTGGGCTCCGCCGGCACCAGTACCAGCGCCAGCAGCGGCGGTCAGGGCGGCGTGCTCAGCGGGCTGAGCGTACAGTTGGCCGGCACGGCCATCCCCAACCTGGATCCGGTTTTCTACGCCAGCGGCCAATTCTCCCACAGCACCCAAATCGAGACCGCCACCAACATCACCGGCACGAACTACCTGGTGTCGCAATATAAATCGGCGACCTATGGAATCCAGCAGGGATTCCTGACCGGCACCAGCCTTCAATTGGGCATGGGCAACACGCTCGGCGTCACGCAGAACTCGCCGTACAACTTGTTCACCCCCTATAGCCAGTCCACCCTGCAGTTGGCCATCCAGCAGAACCTGTTGCAGGGATTCCGGCCGTCGGTCAACAACCGCGCCATTCGCGTCGCCAAGAACCAGCGGCACATTTCCGACCTCACCTTCAAGAACCAGGTGATGACCAGCGTCGCCAACGTGGTCAGTCTGTACTGGGACCTGGTCACCTTCAATGAAGACCTCAAGGTGAAGCAGCACACCTTCGAATTGAACAAGAAATTGTACGAGGACAACCAGCGCCGCGCGGAGTTGGGGGCCATCGCTCCCATCGACATCATCCAGGCGGAAGCCGAGATGAAGTCGAGCCAGCAGGACGTGGTCACCGCCGAATTGCAGGTCTTGCAGCAGGAGATGATCCTCAAGAGCGTGCTCACCCGCGGCGGGATGGACAACATGGCGGTGGTGGGGGCGCGCATCGTGCCCACCGACCATATCGACGTTCCGGCACAGGAAGCCGTCCGGCCCATCCAGGACCTGGTGGCGGACGCCCTGGCCAACCGCCCCGACGTGGAGCAGAACGCCATTGGCCTGGAGGATGCGCGCATCACCACCCTCGGCGTCAAGGACGCCATGCTGCCGCAGCTCACCGGCTTTGCGACGTTCAGCAACAGCGGTCTGGCGGGCCAGGTCAACACTCAGCCGTATCCTGTCACGCTTCCAAACGGGCAAACCGTGATGCAGACGCGCACCGCCGCGGACGTGAATCAATACTTCCTGGGCGGCTATGGCACGGTGCTGGGCCAGGTGTTCGGGCGCAATTTCCCGAACTACAGCGCGGGCCTCTCGCTCACCATTACCCTGCGCAACCGCTCCACCCAGGCGGATCTCATCACCGACCAGTTGAACTATCGCCAGCAGCAGCTTCAGGACAAGCAGCTCCACAACAGCATCAAGTTGAACGTGATCAACGCCCAAACGGCGGTCCGGCAGGCGCGCGCGGCGTGGGAAACCAGCGTCGAGGCCCGCAAACTGCAAGAGCAGACGCTGGCCGGCACGCAGCGCAAGTACGAGCTGGGCACTTCGACCATTCTCGACGTGGTGATCGTGCAGCGGGACACCACCACGCGCGAGCTGGCCGAAATAGATGCGCGCAACCAGTACAACCGCGCCCGGACCAACCTGCGGAGCATCCTGGGCACGGTGCTGACAGACTACAACGTGGATATCGAGCAGGCCAAGACCGGCTTGGTGGGACGCGAGCCGGACCCCATTCCCGCGGTGCCCGCCGCCGCGCCTGGCAGTTCCGCGGCCATCAAACGGTAGGGCGCATGGCCCAAATCTATCCGTTCCAACCGTTCCGATATACGGAACAAGCCGGTCCCCTGGGAAACCTCGTAACGCAGCCTTACGACAAGATTTCTCCGGCGATGCAGAGCCGCTACCTGTCGCTCAGCCCGCACAACCTGGTGCGCGTGATCCTGGGGGAGCGAAGGGCGGGGGATTCCGACAGCGACAACGTCTACACCCGCGCCGCGCGCTACCTGGACGACTGGATCGCCTCCGGCGTGCTGGCGCGCGACCGCCAGGCCGGCATCTTTCCGTACTTCCAGGAATTCACCGTCCCCGACACGGGGGAGCGCCTGGTGCGCAAGGGATTCATCGCCCTGGGCGCGGTGGAGGATTACTCCGCCGGCGTGGTGCACCGGCACGAGCAGACGCTTTCGGGGCCGAAAAAGGACCGGCTCGAACTGCTGCGCCGCACGCACGCGCACTGCGGCCAGCTCTTCATGCTGTATCCCGACCCCCATGGCGCCATCGACGCGCTGCTGGATGAAGCGGCGGCGCGGGCGCCGATTGCCGAAGTCACCGATGAGTATGGCGCGGTTCACCGCGTGTGGAGGATGGACGATGCCGCGCGCGTCGGGCAGTTGATGGCGGACAAGAAACTGCTCATCGCCGACGGGCATCACCGCTACGAAACCGCCCTGGCATTCCGCGGCGAGAATCCCGGCCTGCCGGGCGCCGATCGCGTGATGATGACGTTCGTCAACATGCATTCGCCGGGGCTGAGGATCCTGGCCACTCACCGGCTGGTGAGCGGACTCGACGCCCAAGGTTTTGCGGATCGGTTTTTGCGGGCCGCCGCGGCGGGCTTCCAGGTGGAGGAAATCAGCTCGCTCGACGCTCTGAAACGGGCGTGGGATGAAGGCGAAGGCCGCACCACTATCGGCGCGGCCATCGGCAACCGCCTCTTTCTGCTGGAGGACCGCCACGCGCGCGGCGAGCTGGACGTTCGCGTGCTGCACCAGCGCGTGCTGGCCCAGGCGCTGGGCATCGGCGAGGAAGCCGTGCGCGACGAGCAGCACCTGCGCTACATCCGCGGCCTGGACGCAGCCGTTCAAGAGGTCCGCCAGGGCGCGGCGCAGATCGCGTTCCTGCTGAAGCCGGTTTCAGTGGAGCAGGTGGCCGCTACGTCGTTCGCGGGCGGGGTGATGCCCCAGAAGTCCACCGACTTTTATCCCAAGCTGCTCTCGGGGATCGCCATCTACAGACTGGGGTAGCGGCCTACGGGATCTGCGCCCAATGCCACATACTTTTCCCGGTCGCGGCATTCTGCATTTGTTGTGGGGCGGGCAATCTTGCCCGCAGCCGCCTTTTAGGCGGCTATGTCGCGCGGTGTGCGAGTCTTCGGAGCCGCAGTCGCCGGCTGAAAGCCGGCTGCAGCCAGGATTGGCTGCCCCATGTACATGGTGGCCGGGTCGGAGCCGATGGCCACCGCCACGTCCATGCGCCGCAAGACCGGTTTCTTCCACCTTGGTATCATTGAGTCGATGCTTACTCGCTACATCCACGAGGCGATGAAAAGGGCTCAATACAAGACCCTCGAAAATGGCACCTGTTTTGGCGAGATTCCTGGGTTGGCCGGAGTGTGGGCGAACGAATCCACGCTTGACAACTGCCGCGCGGTGCTCCAAGAGGTTCTCGAAGAGTGGCTTGTATTGAAAATCCGCGACCATGATCCCATTCCTAGAATCGGCAGGATCAGTTTGCCATCAAGAGCCGCGTGAACGATGGCGAACCCGATCTCCAGACGAGAATTGATCCGGCGGTTTCGCAGCCTTGGCTTCGAGGGGCCGATATCCGGGGGGCGTCACCAGTTCATGAAGAAGGGGACCCTCGAGGTGCGCATCCCCAACCCGCACAAGAGTGATACCATTGACGGCTCGCTTGTGAAAGAGATTTTGGGCCAGGCGTCGATTGGATTTGATCAATGGGACAAGGCCTGACCCATCGCCGATTGGCGGTGCCCGCTCCCTACAACCCCGCCGTCTTCCACAACTCGTCCACCCGCCGCTTCACTTCCTCCGACATTCGGATCTCACCCGGCCACGGGCGCGTAAAACCCTCGCCCGGCCACTTGCGCGTGGCGTCGACGCCCATCTTCGAACCGTAATTCGGCAGGCGGCTGGAATGGTCCAGCGAATCCACCGGGCCCATCACGAACTGGATGTCGCGCTCGGGGTCGATGTGGTTTAGCGCTTTCCACGCCACCTCGCGGTAGTTCTGCACGTCCACGTCCTCGTCCACCACCACGATGCACTTCGAGAACATGGCCTGGCCCAGGCCCCAGATGGCGTGCATCACCCTGCGCGCGTGGCCGGGGTACGATTTGCGAATCGCGACCAGAATCAGGTTGTGAAACACGCCTTCGGGCGGCATGGCGATGTCGCGCACTTCGGGCAGTTGCAGGCGCATCAGCGGCAGGAAAATGCGCTCGACGGCCTTGCCCATGTAGTAGTCCTCCATCGGCGGCGGACCCACAATCGTGGTGGCGTAGATTGGGTCCTTGCGCTGCGTCACGCATGTCACGTGGAACACCGGGTACTCATCGGCCAGCGAGTAGTAGCCGGTGTGATCGCCGAACGGACCTTCGGTGCGCAACTCGCCCAGCTCGACGTAGCCCTCGAGCACGATTTCCGCGTTGGCCGGCACCTCCAGGTCCGACGTCTGACACTTGACCATTTCCACCGGGCTTTGCCGCAAAAAGCCGGCAATCAGCATTTCGTCAAGGTCCGGCGGCAACGGAAGGATGGCCGAGTACATGGTGGCCGGGTCGGAGCCGATGGCCACGGCGACATCCATGCGCCGGCTGCCGTGGTGCTGCGCGCGGCGATAGTGTTCGGCGCCCTGCTTGTGGGTCTGCCAGTGCATGCCGGCCGTGCGCTCGTCGAACACCTGCATGCGGTACATGCCGCAGTTGCGCTTGCCGGTATCGGGATTGCGCGAAAAAACCATCGGCAGCGTTATAAATCGCCCGCCATCTTCGGGCCAGCATTTCAGCACGGGGAAATCGAACAGCGAAAAACCGTCGGTGCGGACAACTTCCTGACAGGCGCCTTTGGAAACCGTTTTCGGGAAGAAAGCGCCCATGTCGGCCAGCTTGGGCAACATTTTGAGCTTACCGATGAGGCCTTCCGGCATGCGCATTTCGAGGAACTCGACGATGCGCGCGGCCACCTCTTCCACTGAGGCCACTTCCAGCGCGATCTCCATCTTGCGCATGGAGGCGAACGAATTGATGAGCACCGGAGTGGCGTAGCCTCTGGGCTTTTCGAACAGCAGCGCGGGACCGCCCTGCTTGACGGCGCGGTCGGCGAATTCGGCGATCTCCAGAATGGGATCGACCTCAAACGGGATGCGCTTCAGCTCGCGATTCTCTTCCAGCGCGCGGATGAAGTCGCGCAAATCTCGATAGGCCATACGATGAGTGTAGCGCCGTATCCCGCCCGTCCGGCCGGATGTGTTATCATCCATCACGGATGGTGATAACATGATTCGAACACAGGTCAGCCTCGATGAGCACGAGTACGCGGTGGCGAAAACGGAGGCGCGATCGTTGGGTATTTCGGTAGCGGAATTCGTCCGGCGCGCCGTCCGGGAGGCACTGCCTCCCCGAGGAGAGGGGCCTTGGATGAAGTTCGCGGGCTTCGTCGAGACCGGCAATCCCCGGTCCAGCCAGTCTATCGATGAGATGGTCTATGGCCAAAAAGATTGAGTGCTACGTCGATACTTCAGCCTTCATCGCCTTCCTGGATCGGTCCGACAGCTTCCACGCGCTGTTCCGCCGTCTGTTTTCGGCGCCACCGCCATTGTCCACTTCCTCGCTGGTGGTCGCGGAAGGGCATGGGTGGTTCCTCCGCCGTTATGATCGGAACAGAGCAATTCAATTCCTGACCTTCATGGACGCCTTGCCGGGCTTGACGGTCCGAGGCTTCGACGCTTCCGAGTTGGCCAAGACGGGCCGCATCGTCAAGAAGTTCGCCGACCAGAACCTTACCTTGGCCGATGCGCACGGGCTTGCAATTATGAGGGAACTCCGGATCGGCTGCTGTTGGTCAACCGACCGCCATCTCGGCTTGGACGGCGTCCCGTTGGTTTGCTGAGCAACGGTCAGCGGAATGGGTCGATAATGGCAAGGCCCTCTACCACTTGCCCATGGGCCAAGTCTTCGGTGTAGACCCGGTCGCAGCCGAGGGCCAGAGCGGCGGCGACAATGGCGCTGTCCCAAAACGAAAACCCACGGGTTTTGCGAATTCGCAATGCCGCGTTGAGGATTGGAAGGGTCATCGCCTGAATGCGGAATCGCGACCACGCCTCGATCAGACCGGCGGCGATCTCGTGGGGAACCGCGTCGGCACGGCTGGCCCTGGTCGCCTGAACATAGAATTCCTGCAAAACTTGAATTGACAATGCACCCGAATCATCGTCTAACAGCGCGAGGGCCCGATCCCGCTTGAACGATTCCGCCGGATTCCGGCTGATGGAGTAGAGCAGGATGTTGGTGTCGAGAAAGTGAGGCATTATTGCGATCGGCTATGCAAGTCTTCGCGAGAGAGCCGGTCGGAAGCGGTGAAGGCTGCAATCCGGCTCCGGATCTCACGTTCCTGGCGCTTCAGACGTTCGGTTTCGGTTTCGTGCGAGGCGAGTTGCTGCAGATAGGCCTTGACCAGCGCGGAGAGGGACGTATCGCGCTCGGCTGCGGCGATCCGGGCGCGTTTGTAAGTGTCATCGTCCACCGCGACTGTGATATTGCGCATAAGATCACAGTATCACAGTTTTCGCTGACGGGCGACCGGGATTGAGCCAGATTATGCGGCGATTCTCCCCTGAGGCTCGGCTACGTCGACGTACGCGAACAACAAATCCCGAAATTCGGGATTCTCAAGATGGTTTGAAACGCCTTGCGCTTCAGGCACCCGTTGTCCGGCTTCTCGATAGGCTTCGAGGTTGCTCCGAATCGCTTCGCCAGCCGCGCGCTTGGCGGCTTCGATGCTCTCTCCGTAGGTGGCGATCGCCAAATCGGGCGCCTGCACCGCAAATCCCGTCTCGGTTTGTTCCAGCATGATCAAGAATCGCATCACTTAATCTCCAGTCTGATCTTCCGGCTCGCCGGGTGCCCGGCTTGTCTATCGCTTGGGCGTGATTCGAGCTGCAATCCCATTGTCCCATGCCGCTGGCTAGTTTGATGCCGTCCACCCTCTATAACACTCAGTGTTATTGAGGATGGGTGCGAACGTTCAAAACCAAAGCGTTCACACGCTTTCGAGACAAGGCCGGCATCCCGGATCTCGCGCTGTGCCGGGCGGTACGCGACGCGGAACGAGGATTGATTACCGCCGATCCCGGCGGCGGCGCGATCGAGCAGCGCATCGTGCGTCCTGGCCAAGGGAAGTCCGGCGGATTTCGAACGCCGATTGTGGCCGGAGCGGGCACACGGGCCATCTTCGTCCACGGCTTCGCGAAGAACGAAAAGGACAACATCGAGAGCGAAGACTTGGCCGCCCTCTAGAGACTCGCAGCCGAAATGTTGGCTCTATGAGGGGAAGACGATGGCGCGGGTGGTTGCGTCGGCAGTGCTGCTGGAGGTGACCTGTGACGAGAAAACAATACCGTAGTCCCCTGATGGCGTCGGTCCACGAAACCGCCGAAGGTCTGCACGCGGCCGGAGCGATGGACAAGCGCACGATGCGGGAATTCGATGAACGGTGCCTCACGCCGGTACGTCCGCTGAGGCCGAAGGAAATCCGCGCGCTGCGTCTGCGGGAGCGCGCCAGCCAGGCAGTTTTTGCCCGCCATCTCAACGTGACAACGGGCTTGGTCGGCCAGTGGGAACGCGGAGAAAGGCGCCCACAAGGGGCCTCATTAAAACTGCTCTCTCTGGTTGCTAAGAACGGGCTTCAAGCAGTGGCGTAGTACGGTGGGACACAACGCTGGCGGCACTGCGTCCCTCTTGTCCGAAGCCGAGGCTGGCCACGGGGTATAGGGGGCAGCCGAACGACCCCACCCGGCCGGTAACGACGTTAAGGACGGCGTGGACGAAGGTCCGCGACAGGGCGAAGGTCGTCGGGCGGTGGCATGACAACCGCCATGCGCTGGTCACCGAACTCGCCGAGTCCGGGGCGGGTGACGAGGTGATCATGAGCATCGTCGGCACGTCTCGCTCGCCATGCTCTCGCGCTACTCACACGTTCGAATGGACGCCAAGCGGCGCGCCCTCGACGAGATTGCCGCGCGCCGGTGCGCCGCCGACGAGAAGCGCAAGAAGGAGGCCGAACAGCGGCAGGTCACGGCGGAAGCCCAAGCAGCAGTGGTCCAGTGATATTCTGGGTCGGGTTTGGGCAACGCCAAAACCACCTTGTGTGCGCGGTATACTGCGATTGGGGACACAGAATGGCCACGGAGAGCTTAACCAACGTTGTCCAGTCGCTCACGCCGCAGGAGCAAGATGCCGTGCTTCGGTTCATCGATTACCTGAAAGGGCGGGACGTGTCGCTCGGCTCTGGATCGCCGTTTCTGCAGGCTGCCGATGAGTTCATCGCCAAGCATCCGGACCTCCTGCAGCGCCTCGCCCAGTGACCCGGTATCCCACGGCCGCAGAGACAGTCGCGGTTCGCGCACGATTGATTGCACGCTTCGGTGGGTCGGACGGTATCCGGGATCACGGCGCTCTGGAGTCGGCCTTGGCTCGACCCCGCAGCGGGTATTACAGTGACCTGATTCAGGAGGCGGCTGCTCTCTGGGAGAGCCTCTCGCAGAACCACGCGTTCGTTGATGGAAACAAGCGGGTTGCGGTGACCGTGACGGCAGCGTTCTTGCGAGTCAACGGCTACCGGCTGGAGTTCGACGATCTCGATGCGTTTTTGTTCTTGACGGACCTCTACGAGACCGGCCGAGTGCGGTTCGATGAGCTGGCTCGATGGCTTCGGCAACATGCCACACGATAGCCGCCATACGCTGGTCACCGAGCTCGCTGAGTCGGGCGCCGGCGTCCGCACAGCTATTTCGATGCCATCCGCCCATCTATAACGAGGGGAAAACGATGGCGCGAGTGGTTGCGTCGGGAGTGTTGCGGGAGGCGATCTGTGACGAGAAAACAATACCGTAGTCCCCGGATGGCGTCGATCCACGAAACCGCCGAAGGTCTGCACGCGGCCGGAGTCATGGACAAGCGCACGATGCGGGAATTCGATGAACGGCGCCTCACACCGGCACGTCCGCTGAGGCCGAAGGAAATCCGCGCGCTGCGTCTGCGGGAACGCGCCAGCCAGATAGTCTTTGCGCGCCATCTCAACGTGACAACGGGCTTGGTCAGCCAGTGGGAGCGGGGGGAAAAGCGCCCACAAGGGGCCTCACTAAAATTGCTCTCTCTGGTTGCTAAGAACGGGCTTCAAGCAGTGGCGTAATAGGGTGGGAGACAACGCTGGCGGCACTGCGGCTCCATGCTGTTCGCTCTAAGGTTCCGAACGGAGGACATACCATGTTTGTTGCCGCTCTTGTCCGAAGTCGAGGCTGGCCGGCAGCGTATAGGGGAGACCTCTGTGGGGCGGGCTTTTCAGCCAGCCTCATGCCGCACTTGTACGATTGCAAGTCCCCGTATCCGGGCCGGAGCGCACCGCGGCCGCACAGGTGAACTGATACCTCTGAGCCGGAGGATTCTACTTCAGGCGCTTCGCTCCGACCTTCTCGCCATTGTCAGTGTTGATTAGGCGCTCACCGCATATCAGGATTTCTTCGGTGGGAAGCCATAGCATAGAATCGACGGTATCAACCGAGTCCACTTCCCATATCGAGCCATCCTCCAGCTTGATAAGTTTGCCGTCGCCCATGACCGAAGAAATCCAATGGCCTTCGATGCACGCGCTGCTACGAGAACGATCGGCGCTGCCGCCTGTGGATGCTTGATAAAGACCGCTCGCAAGCGGGAGAGCATCCGGGGGAGGCGGCTTTTTGTCGAGGACATCCATCGCTAGAGAAAGAAGGCTCAGCCGAAGTCCGGCTTCTGTTTGAGGATGATTCTTCGACGCTTGATATCGGGCGAACGCTTCCTTCGTCTTGTCACTTTGGATGCCATCAATCACCACGTCATACCCAAGGATCCTCAGAGCCTTCTGAATTAGGCTAGTGGTTTCGTCCGGTCCTGATGGGGGAGAGGCGGGAACAGGATTGCGAGGCGGCTGATACGCGGGCTTAGCAGACTCGGAGCCGAGAGACTCCGAATTCCATATTCTGCATTGCTGGTCAGCATCGGGAATCAGCAGGCTTGAACCGACGCCTGAGAACAACCCTGGCGAGTTGACGTACACGCGCTTTCCTTCATAGCGCCACAGGGAAAGACATCCGACGCCTTTCTCTATCAAGTACATCTCACCGCTCGCCCGAACTATGATGGCCTTGTCGTCCATTGCCTTCTTTACGAAGACCGATTCCACGCCAGCATGGGCCGCGGAGCACGCGAACAGGATCACGATGGCAACGAGCAGGGCTTTCATACCTGGAACTCCTGATAAAGAATACACCCCAGGATCAGCGTCGGGCAACCCCCACAGAGGGCGGTTCCTTAGGAGTATCATCGGGTGCATGGGTAGGAAATCCGACGGGATGATCCAATTCGAGCGCGAAATGGCCGTACTGGAAAGGCGCATTGAGGGAGGCGAGTTCAACGATCCGACGGCGCCGGGAAGGGAGTGCAACAGGATCTTGCAGGCCGCGCTGCCAAAGATGACGGAGGGGGAACGGCGGTCCATTCAGATCATGCAACTCCGGGCGCATCAGGTCGGCGCGGAGATTCTGGCAAACCACGGGCACCCGGTTCCCGGCAGCGATCCAAAGAAACTGAACTGAGCCGATTCCTGCGGCGCGGTCCCCACGCCGGGCGGAGCCGTCGTGCTCACCCGTCCGGTTCCGTTACGTTTGACAATCAAGACCGATCCGTTCTAACGTTACCGGCAGATGGACAACCGAACCGGGAGGACCGTACACAGCCCGCTCTGCGCTAGCGAGGCTCAGTTTTGGGGGGCGCTCCCTGAAACCCTTCCTGATTGCGCCGTTTGTGGGCGATTCAAAATGACCTTCGAACTGATCGCCCAAAAGCGTGTTCCGTCTTCCCAGTGTCCGATTGGTCGTGATCCGCGCGGAACGGACACTTCAGTAAACGCAGGGCGACTAGTGACCACGCGCGGGCAATCCTGCGTCGCCTGCTGAAGGGCGCGTCTATGGCAAGCCCACCATACGGGAGCTGATCGACAGCACGGCCCCACGGGGCCGAGAGCGCTAAACTGAGTATGAAGGCTGGATGGGCGCCCCGGTCGGCTAGCTCAGTTGATAGCAGCTAGACCCAAGTGTAAGCCCGACGGTTCACGTAGGGCGCCGCGCCATCACAAGGAGGAGCCGCATGCTCATTCGGGGAAGTTGCTGGTCGACTGTGGTTGAGGTCCTGTTGACGCTGGCGCTCGCTGGCGTTGCCGGTCCGCTGTTCGCATCGGACGACCAGGAGAAGGTGCTTCGGGTCGAATCGGACCCTCCCGGTGCACACGTCTTCATTAACGGGCGGGATCGAGGTACAACCCCGTTCGAGTGGAAACTGGGGCAATGGGCGTTCGATGCAAGGAAGAGCTCCGTGTTTTCGAAGCACCTGTCTGAGCCCCTAACCCTCCAAGTCACTAAGGACGGTTACCGTACGGAAACCCTCGAGATAACCAGAGGTCCGTTCACCTGGCACAGTTTGAACGGCCAGAACGGCTACGACTACTGGGTCATCAGTTCACCCACCTATAGCGTGCGGCTCCGCCCGACTTCCCGCGTATTAACGAACGCCGATGTGATTCAGATGGTGAAGAGTGGCCTTGAAGAGAACCTTGTTATCGACAAGATTCAAACTTCATCGTGCGAGTTTCGGACGGATACCGACGATCTTGCCGATCTTCACAACGCGGGCGTCTCGGCCGCCGTCATTTCTGCAATGTTGCACGCCGTACCACAAGACCAGAGCGGACCACCGACTAGCATTAAGCCCGGGAAACAATGAGTGGCGCAAGCGGGTGCGGGTGTTTCCCGGCAATTTACTGGGCGAAACTTTGACTCAGGACGCTTGCGAGAGAACGACCGAGGGCCAAGGCCAATGAAGAACAAAAGACTCACCATCGCTGGAATGCAAATCTATTTCGATGACGCCGGGGCACCACTGTTTGGTGGGCGAGAGAAAGAGCGCGGCGCAGTTGAGCTGGAATTGGCCGAGTACCGGGACTTCATTGACCGCTGGATCGATGCTTCCGAGGAAGCACGCCCGCACAGGCTCACCTTCGAGGAGCAGCAATTTCGGAAGGTCCTAAACGGCATAGCTAAGAGCCTTAAGGCCATTCAGCACCGCTTCGACAGAGGTACCATTGAAGCAGTGCTGAGAGAAGCCGTAAAACGGCGGACCATTTTTCCGGATCTCACCCCAGTCCAAATTGAGGCAAGCATCGGAGATGTCATGTCCTCCCTATGAACCGGCTCGCGGCGGAACAATCTTTGCGGTTTTGCGCAGGAACGGTCGTCGGTGCATCGGGCGAAACCGGGTGACAACTAATGGAAGATCTGTTTACCGCTTCGAGCGGCCTGCACCTCAGGGAGCACGGTGATGCCAGGGAACGACACGTCTGGCCGGGAGTTTCCGTTGCGCTTTCGCAGTACGAGCAGTTTTGGCGTACGCTCATCGTCTTGCTTACGAATCGGATTGACCCGAAGGTCCCAAGGGGGCCCGCCTGGATTCGAATCCGATCCACGATCCCCAGCGAATACGAACAGCTCGCAATGCACAACTACTCGCTGCTGTACTACGCGGCCGAAGCACGGCAGGGGATTAGGGAAGACAGACGCCGCGTCGCTGCAGGGAAGTATCCTCGCCCCGAGCGCGTCTTCATTATGCTGCAAATATGTGTTGAGAGAGCCGTGGATCTTCAGCGCATCGCGCGCGAGATCCTTTGTGCGCTGGCCATCCGGCACAAGCTCCCAAGGCACCCGAAGTCGCTCTATGAGGCGATTGGCGCATACCGCAATGCCTTCGCCCACGATCCTATACTTGGTCGTGCAATCGCACACGGCCGGGAAATGTTACCTCCGCGGGAACGCCTGCCAAAGAAAGGGCGACCCCTCCTCTGGCGCGTTACAGCGGACATGCCTGCGAACTGCATGGTTGATGGGATCGCCCACCAGGAGCAGCTCTGGCAGGAACTCGCCAACTTCCTGCAGGAGCAGTGGGCGTCGCTTGCCAAGGCCTTCTTGGAGGCACGACAGCAGCCTAAGTTCGTTACGGATTTAGGACTTGCGGCGTTCCTTCCGATACGTGTCCCGAACGCCGCCTCGCCTTCCACTCCCAGGGCAGCATCCGGAACGATCATCGCGCGCAGCGATAGCAATTAGGACGGGCAGCGCTTGTACGGTCCGCCTCAGGTCCTGCCTGACGCCGCATGGGCGAGTTGGCTGGTCGCAGACGAAAGTATCCCCGAGGGGGAGCACTCGCCACATGGCGCGCAGATCTCGATTGGCCATAGGATGAGTGTAGCGCCGAGCCCAGGGGCGCCCCCTTTGCCGCCGGTGTGTTTGTGCCGGTTCGGAAAAGAACACCGGCGGCATAGACCGCCGGCGCTACAAGGACCGGCGTCACGCGACGGTTTTGGTGTTGGTGGCTGGCGCGTGAATCTCTTGCAAGCTCCAGACCCGTATGGGGTCGCGCACTCGCGCGGCGATGGCGTCGGCGGCGGCGCGGGCGCCGCTCATCGTCGTGATGCAGGGGACGCGATATGTCACGGCGCTGCGGCGGATGGACTTCTCGTCATTGAAGGCCGGGGCGCCGGCGGTGGTGTAGACGGCTAGTTGGATTGCCCCGCCTTTCAGTAAGTCCACTACGTTGGGGCGGCCCTCGTTCACCTTGAACACCATCCTTGTTGTGAGGCCGGCGGCGCGGAGGGCGGCGGCGGTGCCGCGCGTGGCTACCAGGCGGAAACCTAAGTCGGTGAAGCGGCGGGCTACCTCGACGGCCTCGGACTTGTGGTGGTCGTTGACACTTAGGAAAACCGTGCCTTTTTCGGGGAGCGGGGTGCCGGCGCTGATCTGGGCCTTCAGGAACGCTTCGCCGAAGTTGACGCCCACGCCCATCACTTCGCCGGTGGAACGCATCTCGGGGCCGAGCGCCGGGTCTACGCCGGGGAATTTGTTGAACGGGAAGACCGGCGACTTGACGAAATCCTGCGGGACTGTGAGCACGCCGGAGGCGCGGCCGTAATCCTTCAGCTTGCGGCCCCACATCAGGCCCACGGCGATCTTGGGCAGCGGGACGCCGGTCGCTTTGCTGACGTATGGCACGGTGCGCGAGGCGCGCGGGTTCACCTCGAGGACGTAGACCGTGCCGGCCTGAATGGCGTACTGCACATTCATGAGGCCGATCACGTGGAGGGCCTTGGCAAGGCGCACGGAATAGTCTTCGATGGTGCGGAGGTTCGCGGCGGCGAGCGATTGCGGGGGCAGCACGCAGGAGCTGTCGCCGGAGTGCACGCCGGCCTCTTCGATGTGCTCCATAATGCCCGCTATGAGCACGTCGTCGCCGTCGGCCAGGGCGTCCACATCGACTTCGGTGGCGTCTTCCAGGAAGCGGTCGACCAGGACGGGGCGTTCCTGCGAAAAAGTGACGGCCTCGCGCATGTACTGGCGCACCGTTTCTTCGTCGTAGGCGATGACCATGGCCCGGCCGCCCAACACGTAGCTGGGGCGCACCAGGACGGGATAGCCAATGCGGCGGGCGACCTCGCAGGCCTCTTCGATGCTGGTGGCGGTGCCGTTGGCGGGGCACGGGATGGCTAGGTCGTCGAGCAGTCTGCCGAAGAGCTTGCGGTCCTCGGCGAGATCGATATCGGAGGGGTCGGTGCCGATGATCGGCACGCCCAGGCGCTTGAGCGGGAGCGCCAGGTTGAGCGGGGTCTGGCCGCCGAATTGCACGATGACGCCGTCGGGCTTTTCGGTGTCGCAGATGTTGAGGACGTGTTCGAGCGTGAGCGGCTCGAAGTAGAGGCGGTCGCTGGTGTCGTAGTCGGTGGAGACGGTCTCGGGGTTGCAGTTGACCATGATCGACTCGACGCCCATCTCTTGCAGCGCGAAGGAGGCGTGGCAGCAGCAGTAATCGAACTCGATGCCCTGCCCGATGCGGTTGGGGCCGCTGCCCAGGATCATGACCTTTTTGCCGGCGGCGGGATCGGCTTCGCACGAGGTTTCGTAGTTGGAATAGAGGTAGGGGGTGAAGCTTTCGAATTCGGCGGCGCAGGTATCCACGCGGCTGAAGACGGCGCGCACACCGAGTTCCTTGCGGCGCGTGCGCACGGCGATTTCGTCGGAGCCCCAGGTCTTGGCGAGTTGCACGTCGGAGATGCCGTAGCGTTTGGCGCGGCGGAAAACGTCGGCGGGGACGGCAGGCGGAACCGCCTGCCCCACCTCGGCCTCGAAATCGACTACTTCCTTAATTTGTTCGAGGAACCAGGGGTCGATGGCGGTAAGCTCGTGGATCTCTTCCACTCCATAGCCGTTGGCCATGGCGAAGCGGATGTAGTTCAGGCGGTCGGGCGTGGGGGTGATGAGCTTCTGCGCGACCAGGTTCTTGTCGAACTTTTCGGAGCCGAACGCCTTGCCGGTTTCCAGGCTGCGCATGCCCTTCCACAGCGCCTCTTTGAACGTGCGGCCGATGGCCATGACCTCGCCGACGGACTTCATCTGGGTGCCGAGGGTGGGGTCGGCGCCGGGGAATTTTTCGAAAGCCCACTTGGGAATCTTGGCCACCACGTAGTCGATGGTGGGTTCGAAGCAGGCAGGCGTCTTGCGCGTGATATCGTTGCGGATCTCGTCGAGCCGGTAGCCCACGGCCAGCTTGGCGGCGATCTTGGCGATGGGGAAGCCGGTGGCCTTGGAGGCCAGTGCGGAGCTGCGCGAGACGCGCGGGTTCATTTCGATGATCACCATGCGCCCGTCGCGCGGATTGATCGCAAATTGCACGTTGGAGCCGCCGGTATCGACGCCGATTTCGCGCAGGCAGCGGATGGCGGCATCGCGCATCAGTTGGTACTCGCGGTCGGTGAGGGTCTGGGCGGGCGCCACGGTGATGGAATCGCCGGTGTGCACGCCCATGGCGTCGAAATTCTCGATGGAGCAGACGATGATGCAGTTGTCGGCGAGGTCGCGCATCACCTCCAGCTCGAACTCCTTCCAGCCGAGCACGCTTTCTTCGATGAGGACTTCATGCACCGGCGAAAGGTCGAGGCCACGCTCCAGAATCTCGGCCAGCTCTTCCTGGTTGTAGGCGATGCCGCCGCCGGTGCCGCCGAGGGTGAAGCTGGGGCGCAGAATGCACGGATAGCCGATGCGCGCGGCGAATTCCTGGCCGGAGCGGATGCTGTTGACGAGCTGCGACTGCGGCGTCGCGAGGCCGATCTTGCGCATGGCGTCCTTGAACAGCAGGCGGTCTTCGGCCTTCTTGATGGCGTCGATTTTGGCGCCGATCAGCTCGACTCCGTACTTGTCGAGCACGCCGGCTTCAGCCAGCTCCACGGAGAGATTCAAGCCGGTCTGCCCGCCCACGGTGGAGAGCAGCGCGTCGGGCTGCTCGCGGCGGATGATTTCTTCGAGATACGGTACGGTGAGCGGCTCGACGTAGGTTTTATCCGCCAGGTCGGGATCGGTCATGATGGTGGCCGGGTTGGAATTGACGAGAACGATCTGGTAGCCGTCGGCGCGGAGGGCCTTGGCCGCCTGGGTCCCCGAATAATCGAACTCGCAGGCCTGGCCGATGACGATCGGCCCGGAGCCGACGATCAGGATGCGTTCGAGGTCGTTGCGTCTGGGCATTAACGCTCCCTCGGAAGCTGTGAAAGAATCGCCCGCAAGCGGGCGAGGCAGGCGGAACCGCCTGCCCCACCTCTGAACATGCAGGACTTGTTGTGGTGGCGCAGGCGGTTCCGCCTGCGTGGCTGAATTCTTTCACGGCTCCTCATGGTCGCGGCTCCGCCATGAGCTTCACGAAATCGTCGAACAGGTAGTGCGAATCGTGCGGGCCGGGCGCCGCCTCGGGGTGGTACTGCACGCAGAACACCGGATAGGAGCGGTGCCGGAACCCTTCGAGCGTCTGGTCGTTGAGGTTCACGTGCGTGATCTCCACCTGGCTCAGGTCGAGCGAATCCGGATCCACCGCGAACCCGTGGTTGTGAGAGGTGATCTCCACGCGCCGCGTGATCTCGTTGCGCACCGGATGGTTGGCGCCGCGATGTCCGAATTTCAGCTTGTAGGTCCTTCCGCCTACCGCGAGGCCCAGCAACTGGTGGCCCAGGCAGATGCCGAAAATGGGTTTGCGGCCGATGAGCTTGCGGATGTTGGCCACCTGGGTGTGGAGCGGCTCCGGGTCGCCCGGCCCGTTCGAGAGGAAGACGCCGTCGGGTTCGAGCGCCAGCACGTCTTCGGCGGAGGTCAGGGCGGGGACCACGGTGACGCGGCAGCCCACCTGCACCAGGCGGCGCAGAATGTTGTGCTTGATGCCGAAATCGTACGCCACCACGTGATACTTCGGCGCGGGGGCGTCCACGGGCCTGGTCCATTCGTAGCGCTCAGGTGTGGAGACGCGGCTGGCCAGGTCGAGACCGGCCATGGTGGGGATGCCGCGCGCTGTTTCCACCAGTTTTCTCGCGTCCTTCTCCACCGCCGACAGCACCCCGCGCATCACGCCGCGCGTGCGCAGGTGGCGCACCAGCGCGCGCGTATCGACATCGGAGACCACGGGGATGCCGGCCTGGCCCAGGAAGGCGCCCGCTTCCGTATCCGAACGCCAGTTGCTCGCTATGGCGGAGAACTCGCGCACCACCAGGCCCTCGATGTAGGGACGGGCCGATTCGCTGTCTTCCCGACTGGTTCCGTAGTTCCCGATCTGCGGGTTGGTGAGGATGACGATCTGGCCGGAATAGGAGGGATCGGTGAACACTTCCTGGTAGCCGGTGAGCGCGGTATTGAAGACCACTTCTCCGGACCGCTCGGCGGGCGCACCAAAACTCCTGCCTTCGAAGACAGTGCCGTCTTCCAAGGCGAGAATTGCAGAGTTCAAGTTAAGCGGTTCCTCACTTTCGCGCCGGAATGATCCACAAGAAGAGTTTGTGGCTCAGGTAGGATTCCTCATCCGGATTGCCGACGATGAACTCCTTCTCCGGCTTCCAATCGCCCATGTCGAAGGTGTTGGAAACCACCCGCGTGCCCGGCTTCAAATCCGCCAGCAGCTTGGGACGCAGTTTCAGGTTGACGCTCGAGAGCAGGAACAGGGTCACCACGGTGGCCTCGTGGATGTCGGCCTGGAACAGGTCGTTCTCTTCGAAGCGGACGAGCTTCGCGACGTCCGGGCCCGCTTTCTTGAGGTTCTCATTCGCCTCGGCAAGGCGCACGGGGTTGATGTCGATGCCGACGGCGTGCGCCCCATAGGTTTTGGCGGCGGCAATGACGATTCGGCCATCACCGCAGCCGAGGTCGTACACCACGTCGGTCTTTTGCACGTTGGCGAGTTTCAGCATCGCCGCCACCGCCTCTTCGGTGGTAGGTACGAAAGGCACATCCGGCTCACGCCGCGGCTGGGCGTTCTGGGCCGCGGCGGCCGTAGCGAAAAGCATGGCGCCAACCAGGCAGGAGCACGGGACCGTTTTTCGAAATAGCATCAAATCACCTCTGTTCTCAGAGATTATCGCACTTCAAGCGCCGCTGCATGGGTGGGGCATGCTTTAGCTTGGAGCGCCGGGATAAACCGGCATTGAGTAGCGGATGAGAGAGCCGTACAAGAAAGGCGTAGCGAGCCGTCTTGGCCCCGAGTCATGCGCGGTCAGCCGTAAGGTGGGGCACGAAGCGTTGACAGGGGTACAGGCAGGGCGGACGATTGAGCCGCGAAATGGAGCTTATTTCAGGGGGCCGACGTTGTCAAGCAATGCGGAAGGCAAAACGATGGGAGTCGATAAGCGCGAGACGACCATCACCCTGCGCGGTCGAAGACCCCGGACATGCCTGGAAACTCAATGCGCGAGAACCGGGAGACCCCAGCGGCGCCCGCTGCGTGAGACCAGCGGGCCGGAAGGAG
>JBEKSR010000072.1:0-25816 GCA_049516835.1 Bryobacteraceae bacterium
CATATCACGGAACGCGTGCTCGCGCAGTTCCGGTTCGAAGCGTTCAACGCTTTCAACCGGACGGAGTTTGCCGCGGCGAACGTGACCCCGACGTCGTCGTCCTTCGGCGCCATCACGGGCCAGGCCAACACGTGCCGGCAGATCCAGATGGGGCTGAAGTTGAAGTTCTGACGGGGTCTGTTTCAGAAGTTCACTGACTGAATCGCCGCACGCCGTCCTGGGCGATCACTCCTGTGAACTAACGCGACGCCGCGCGGCGCCCTTGCGGCGCTATGGGCATCGGCGGCGGGTCGAAGGGGTAGACGTCCGGCGTCACCACCACTTCGGTCGTGAAGACCAGCGGCATGTCGTTCGGGCCGGGGAAGGTCAACTCGACGAAGAAGGCGGTGTAGCCTTGATCCGGCTGTGGCATGGTTGCTTGATAGATTCCGTTAGCGCCCGTGAGCGGCGACGATGTCCAGGCAGGCCCGAGCGTCTCCAGGCGGAAATCGCGCGCCTTGGGATTGGTGGCCTGCCATAGCAGCACCTGCGTGGGCGCATTCAACGTGCGCACCGTGAGCTGGCCTTGCGAGCGGTCCGCGTGCCAGGAGAAGCGGGGGCGCGGATAGTTCTGCGTAACCGCCCGGATCCACGCGAGCAGGTTCGTCACCGCGTCGGGCGACGACATGGAATGGTCCGTGTTGGGCACGAAGCGCAGATACTTCTCACCCGGCAAATCGGAGAAGTAGAAACGCGGCGAGTCCGGGACGAAGAACTGGTCGCCGGTGGAGTTCAACTGGTAACTCGGCAGCGCCAGCCGGTCGCGGTAGTTATACGGGTCTTCAATCTGCATCAGCGCGTCCATCTGCGGCGTGCCAAACCAGTTCATGATGCCCGCGTTCACGTAGTCCTCGACGGCCGGCGCCCAGAATCCGTAACTTCGCCACTGATTGATGAAGGCCTCCGGCACGTTCAGCGTGTCGATTACCATGGGCGCGATGGCGATGACGCGTGGGTCCACGGCGGCCGTGGTCCAGGTGGTCCAGCCGCGCTTGGACGCGCCAGTTACAACGAAGTTAGTCAGCGTGATGGGCCCGGTGGGGAGCTTGGATAGAAAATCGGTGGCCGTATCCATGGCGCGCACCGCGGCCTTCGTCATGGGCAGCCGCGCGGGCCAGCGTTCGTCGCCGGTGAGCAGGAACTGCTCCCAGGTGTAGGCGACCAGCGCGTCCTCGCTGCGCCCGCTGCTCTCGCCGGCGAATGTCAGCGGCTGGTTGGGCACCTGGCCGGCGTCCACCACCACCGCGCCCGTCAGTGCGGCCGCTAGTAGCAACTGCGGATCCGGCGTCGGCGGCGTGCTCGAATTCGAGCCGCCGTCGATGAGCAGCAGGGCGGTCGAAGTCGCGAGTTGGTCCGGCTTGACGATGGTCACCCAATGATGCCACTCGGTGCGGTCCACCTCCGCCGTTGTCAGCCAGGTCTGCGAAACCATGTCGAGCTGATAGACGGTGGCGCCCTGCGTGGGCAGCGTGCGCGTGAGCGTGTAGCGGTAGGATGCGTCCGGAGCGGCCACGTAACGGTCGAGCGCGGTGTAGTCGCCGCCGCGCACGAGGCCGGCCAGCGCGAGCAGGAAAGCGAGTCGGAAGGTTGGCATAACTATGGCACGCCAATTTTAGCATCTTCGTCCCGAAAGCTGCGCTCGGATCGGACAGGCGTGGAAGCAGATGCGGCAATCGCGCGGCTGATGCGCGAGGGGCAGGCGCGGCGCGCGTGAAGATTGCACGCGCGGGCAAAGCTCCCCTTCAACGCTATATTCATTTTTATCTATATTCATAATTTGGAATGTTCGGTGTCCTTCACCGATGAATTCGAGTGCTGGTGAAATAGCTTGAGCACCGAAGAGCGGGAGTGTGTGACCTGTTCCGCGGATCTGCTTGCGCGGTTGGGTATCGAGTTGAAGTTTCCGCATTTCTTCGGGCATCTCCGGAAGCCGCTACGCCCACATGCGCGAGTTGCGCATCGGCGCCAGGGCCGGCCCTGCCGGGTCCTGTATGCCTTCGACCCCTGGCGGAATGCCGTGCTGCGGAATCGCTCGCCCGCGTCGAGGCCCGCGTCAAAGTCACCCTGCATGACATGGCTCTCGATGAACTACGCACCGCCCGTGAATTGACCCAAGAGCGTCTAGCGGAAACCCTGGGCATCAAGCAAGCCACCGTTTCGAAGATTGAGCGCCAATCCGTGCGCATCAAGCAGTTCTTCGATGCAAGGTCTCCGTCCGTGTCCGCACCCCAGGCTTCGCCCGCTACCGGATCGGCGATCACAACACATTGTCTCAGCTGAATCAATCACTTACGTATTTGACCCTGCCGCGGCATAGTAAGCTGTGGACAGGGGGGAATCCGCTTGGTCACTATCCGAATTTGGCTTCGTTCCGTATCTCGCGTGGGGCAGGTCCCCGACCTGCCCAGCCGCGGAGCGGCCCATTTGGCTTCGTTCCGTCCTACTCCGCCTCCCGCGCCTTCCACGCTTTCCTCAACCACTGGGAAGCCGAGGCCCACCACAACCACCCAGACCAGCGCCTCGCCGTTTGGCGCCGCGTCGGGAACCGCGATGGCGGCCGGGTGCCAGCCCAGACCCATGCCAGCCCCCGTCGGCAGCCGTATTGCATTGAAATTAAGGCACTTACACAAAGCCACCCGAACCATCGATCTCCGCACCGTCCGGGAGACGCATCTTGCAAAGAAGGCCTTCCAGATGCGTCTCCCAATCTCGAACCGCCTCCGCAACCCATTGAAAAAGAGGAGCTTGCAACGCGATGAATTACAACTCCACACACCCGAACAGATGCGTCTCCCGCGCAACCCGCCCACGTACACGCGGTCGCCCTTGGGTGAAAAAGCGAGTCCGAGCCAGCCGTCCGGCAGGGGACCCACCCGTTTTCCCAGGGCGCCGCCTGCCATCTGAGCAGCGCCCCCAGAATGTGGGGCAGGCCATCGTTCTTGGTGGCCTGCCAACGCCGGCGCCTCAGAATACGAATCGGCCGCCCAATTGGATTGTGCGGAACCGGTTGGCAGTCGCCGTGATAGTCCCGAACGCGCTGTTGCTCGCGGTGGTGCTGGGAGCCGCGAATACCGGGTGGTTGAGAACGTTATACGCTTCCACGCGAATCTGCACAGACGCCTTCTCCGTGAATGCGAAGCGCTTGGTAATGGACGGATCCCACTGGTTGATGCCGTCGGCGCGCAGGTTGGAGAAGGTGGTCGAAAAGGTGCGCAGGTGATAGTTGAAGGCGTCGGCCGACTTGATATCGAACAGCGCAGTGTTGAAGGCCGTGCCGTTCACCTGGCGGTTATCGAGGTTCATGGAGCCGCCGCCCAGATAGACGTAGTCGCCGGGGCTCGACGAGCTTCCGTTGACCCACATGAGCGGCCCGCCCACCTGGAATGTGTAGACGTTGTTCAGCAGCCAGCCGCCCAGCAGTGAGTTGCCCAGGCGCGAGTGGAGGTCCAGGGCCTTGCCGCGGCCGACGGGTAGTTCGTAGGTAATGGCGGTGACGTAGCGCTGCGGGTGATCGATCGACGCAACGCGCTTTTCCGGGACCGGATCGGAATCGTTGAGCCAGGTCACTTGTTCCATCAGCCGCGAATAAATGTAATTGAATACGAACGTGAGGCCATGGGAAGCGCGTTTCTGCAGGCGGATGTTGACGCTCTGGAAATAGGAGCGGCCGTCGTTGAGGTTCTGCTCGAGCACGCCGCCCCCGCCGCTCCAGCCGGTGGAGCTGTCGCCCACGGGGAACTCGGGATATCGCGCCAGGAGTTGCACTGGGGTAGTGGTCGCGGTGTTTTGGCTGGTTTGCAGGCCGGAGAACGGGTTGGCCACTGAGCTGGTGAGGTAGGTCTGGTTGGGATCGCGCGTGCCGAGCGTGCTCAGGTACTGGCGTGGGATGCCGTTGAGCTGGGTGTAGTTAATCGGAAGGTGGACGGAGTGGTTGCCAATGTAGACCACTTCGAGCATCATGTCCTTGGTGAGGCTTTGCTGGAAGCCGATGTTCCAACGCAGCGAGTATGGGCTCTTCACGACGGGATTGATGAAGGTGACGCCCTGGCCGGCGAAGGTCAGCAGGCCCAGCGAGTTGCCCGTGGGCTGGAGGAACCCGGTGGGGAAGGGGTTGCCCAGCGTAGCCAACGGCGTCAGGTAGTTGTTGCTGGTTGCGGTGAGCGAAGTGGACTGGCTGAAGCCCTCCTGGTTGGTATCGGGGTTGGTGGAATACTTGTCGTCGACCCCCATGGCCGTGATGGCGACGGGCGCAACGAACATTCCGAAACCGCCGCGGATGACGGTCTTGCCGTGGAGGAAGTCCGGCGTCCAAGCCACCCCGAAGCGCGGGCTCACCAGGTGAGAGTGGTTCTGGTAGACCGCGGTCTGGCCGGAGGCCGGGAAGGTCAAGCCGCCGAGCACATTGAAAGCGCTGGCCGGAAGCTGTGTGATGGGAGACTTGGCATAAGCCGCCTGGGCGGCTGCGGCCAGCGGATTGGGGGTGGTGGTATTGAAGCCGTTCACGGTACGGCCGTATTTTTCGTTGTAAGGGCCATCGTGGTCGTAACGCAGGCCAACATTGATGGTGAGGTTGCTCTTCACTCTCCAATCGTCCTGCACGAACCCCGCGGCGTAGTACGAATACCAGGAGGCGGTGGTGTTGATGTCATAGCTGCCGCTCGAAGGCAGCCCGAACAGGAAGGCGGCGAAGTCCTGCCCGGTGGCGACCGTCGAGGAAGCGCTGCTGGAGGCCCGCACCCAATTGTTGTTGAAGGTGAAGGTCCCGGTGGAATAACCGGAGGTGAGGGTATTCAAACGGTACTGCCGGAAATCGCCGCCGGCCTTGAGGGTGTGGTTGCCCCTGGTTGTCATCCAGGTTGGGAAGATCTGGAAGGACTGGGAGGGCAGCTTGTTGGCACCGCTGGCGCCGAGCGCCTGCAGGAAGGTGGCGCTGTTGAAAGAAATCACGGGCATTTGCAGGTAGGTCGCGTTGGCGGCCACACTGGACGGGAAGCCCAGGGACGTGGGGTCGAAGCCGACGCTGGGCATGTTGTGGCCTTCGTTCATGCGCGTGAAGTTCAGGCGGATGTCGACTACGTCGTTGGGGTTCAGGGTGTACACTTCGTCGGCGGCCAGGCCCAGGTTGGCGCGATACAGCAGCGACCCTTCGGCGACGTTGTTGAAATAGTTGTTCTTGCCCTGAGAGTAGTTGGTATGGCGCACATCCGCGAAGAAACGGCTGCGAGTGCTCATGTTGTAATCGATGCGCCCCATTTCGTTGCTGAAGATATCGTTGGTGTTGGGCGAGCTCACGAAGTTATTAATGGTGGCCGTCGGAATGGTGGGTGCCGGGAAGTAAGCGAGATAAGCCTTGGCGATGGCGTTGAGCTCGTTGGTGGGGATCTGATTGCCCGGCAGCGCGGTCCGGTTTACGGTGGAGCCGCTGAGGGTGGCGCTGAAGGGGTCGTATAGCGTGGTCAGGCCGCTGAAGTTTCCGGCCCGCATGGCGGCGGTGGGAACCGTGCCGATGAAGGCGTTGGGCTGGCCGTCCTTTATGCCTTCCCAGGCAAAGAACCAGAACAGCTTGTTGCGGGTGTCGATGACTTTGGGCAGATAGATGGGGCCGCCGGCGGTGACGCCGTACTGGTTGAAGTGGGTGACGGGCCGGGGGGAGCCAGCCCTGTTGAGGAAGAAGTCGTTGGCGGTAAGTGTATTCGGCTGGTTGAATTCCCAAGCGGAGCCGTGGAGGGCGTTGGTGCCGGTCTTGGTGATATGGTCCAAAGTTCCGCCGGCGGAGTGGCCGAAAGCCGCGTCGGTATCGGAAACTTTGACGTGCACTTCCTGCACGGCGTCCTGGGGCGGGCTGTAAGCCAGGCGGCCGTCCCAGGTGGCGTCGGGGGCACCGTTGAGGAGCAGTTCGCTGGTTTGCTGGTAAGCGCCGCCGATGGACCAGCCGGCTGCGCCGCCGCTATCGAAAGGATGGACCAGCGTGGGCTGCGCGTACCCGATGACACCCAAGGACAGGGCGGCGGCCATCATGGGCGTGCGGCCGTTGATGGGCAATTCCTCGACTTCCTTGGTGGTCACCGCCTGCCCCAGGGAGGCGTCTTGGGTATCGGGAAGGGGCGCGTCGGCGGTCACTTCAACCGAGTTGGTGACGTCGCCGACATCCAGTCTGAAATCGATCACCGAATGGTCGCCGGCGCCTACGTTCACTCCCTTACGGAGGGCTGCTTTGAAGCCCGGCGACTGCACGGCGATATCGTATTCGCCAGGCAGCAGGAACGGCGCCGTGTATTGGCCGGAGTTGTCGGACACGGCGGGGATCTTGGTGCCGGTTTGGGTTTCGGTAACCGTCACCTTGGCCCCCGGAACAGCGGCGCCGGTGGCGTCGGTGATGACACCGGCGATGGTGCCGCGGAACTCCTGAGCGAAGAGCGCGGCGGAAACGAGCAATGCAAATAGCAAGACTAATTTGAGCTTCATACTCAAAGGATAACGCTGAACGTGCTTGCCCGGTGTCGGCGCTCGCCCTACCGCCTGGGCGCGGCCTGCGTCTGCGGGGGGAAGTACCACAAGAGCGTGGTATTGCCCAGCCGCTCGGTGGGTGGGATCTGTTCGGTCCACAGTTTGATCTCGGGGTGTTGGTCCCAGAGACCGAGACGTTCCGCTTTGATCATCGTGATGCTGGCGGCATTCCATCCGGACGATGGCGACTCGGGGTCCATCGGTTGAATCGGCGGGAATCCGTGCACCGCTTCCAGATAGGCGACAATAAACGGGCTGAACGTGACCTGGCGCGCGCCCACCTCGTGCAAGCGCTTCGCCAGCCGTTTCATGTCCTGCCCCCAATCAAGATCCGAGTCTACCAGGATCTTTTCCGGCTCGCTGCCCGCCAGCGCGTTGACGTAGGGAATGTAGTCGGGGTGGCTGAGCGCGGACGTGGCGCCATGCCAGACCAGCAGCAGCCCAACGGTCCAGGCAGCCCATCTGGCTCGCCGCGACATCTCCAACAGGTGGACGACGGCGACGGCCGCGACAATCGAGAATCCAATATAGACGGGAAGCACGTGCCGGACGCCGATGTTGATTTGGCTGAAGAGAGAAAAGAACAGGATTCCCAGCGAGAATGCCAGGGGCAGCCAGTAGGCCGGATTCGCGCGCCGCGCTTTTCCCAGGCAAATCGCGGCTCCGGCAAACAGCAGGGCCAAAAAGGGCAGCGGGGTCTTGACGGCCAGCACCACCGGGTAGTAGTACCACCACCCGAACCTGCTGTGCATCCCCAGCAAATAGGTCGGATGGCCCTGCCGGTTATGTTCGATGACGGTTTGAATGCCGGCGAACAACTCGGGAGCCGGAAGCCCGATGCCGCCGACATTGCCATACGAGAACCTATACCCCGCCCACACGACGCCAGCGCCCACGACGGCTGCCAGACAGAAAGGCAGCGCGCGCTGGAGCGCCCGCCGCGCGACCAGGGAAACAGCCGGCCGCTCGCTCCACAAGTGCCACACCAGGGCCGCCGCAAATGCCGCGGGTATGAAGGCAAGAGAGGAGAACTTGGAGAGAACGGCGAGCCCCAGACACGCGCCGAACAGCATGCTGCGGAGCAGGCCCGGCTTTTCCAGCCACGCCACTCCCGAGAGGAAACTCGCGCCAACGAAGGCGGTCAGCGCCATGTCGGTGGTCGCCAGGCCGGCATGCGCCAGGATGGGCGGCAGGAAGGTAAACAAAAAAACCGCCGCAACCGCGACCAGATCTCCGAAGTACTTCCGGCCCCACGCATAAACCACCAGAGCCGCAACCCAGAAGAATGGAAGGATTCCCAAGCGGGCCAATGCCAGGTTCCGATCATAGTGGTTGTCGCGGTAGAGGATGAGCGCCCCTTCCTGGAATATGTCGGCGGCTCCGGACGGCCGGCTGCCCGCCAGGTACGGTCCCATGGCGGCGGCCACGCGCGCCAAGGGTGGATGCTGCACCTCGTAATGGTAGACGCCCTTGTCCAGCCACTCCATTCCGCAGGCGACGTGCGCCGGCTCATCGATGGTATGGTTGAAAACCGTGTAGGTTGTCACGATGCGCAAAGAAGCCAGCGCAACGAGGATGAGAAACGCCGGAACGGAGTGCTCTTGAAGCCAGGAGATGGCCGCACCGCGCGCCGGCGCCTCGGCTTCCGCGGAGGTCCGCTGGGGTTTGAGTTGTTTCTTCTGCCTTTTGGACACGTGAAGGATCAGTATAGAGGGATGGCCCAATGGCGGGCAAGGTAAGGCAAGCTGGAAAGGCAATCCGATGAGAATCGCTTCGTGGGCAACCGTCGTTCTGGCGTTCGGGCTGGGGTCGCCTGTGCTTCCGGGTCAGGAAGCGGGGCCGTCCGGCCAAACCTTCGCGCGGGATCTGTTGCGAGAGTTGGTGGAGATCGATTCCACCTTGGCCTTCGGTTCCACCGCGGCGGCCAAGGCCATGGCGGCGCGTTTTCGTTCCGCCGGTTTTCCCGAATCCGACATGGTTCTGGCCGGCCCCACGCCGGACAAGCAGAACCTGGTCGTGCGTCTGCACGGAAAAGGAGCGGCCCCGCCGATCCTCCTGATTGCGCACCTGGACGTGGTCGACGCGCCCAGGGAGGGATGGTCCCCGGGACTCGACCCGTTCCGCTTGACCGAGCGCGACGGCTTCTTCTATGGGCGCGGAGTCCTCGATATGAAGAACGGCGTAGCGGGGCTCGTCGCCACCTTGATCCGCCTGCGGGCCGAGGGCTTCGTTCCCAGCCGCGACATCGTCGTCGCGCTCACCGCGGATGAGGAGGGCGGAAATGCCAATGGGGTCTACTGGCTGCTGGCCAATCACCGGGATTGGATCGACGCCGCCTACTGCCTGAACCTGGACGCCGGCGGCGGCCAGATCGAGAAAGGCCGCCGTCTCCGCATGACCGTGCAAACGAGCGAGAAAACCAACGTCAGCTTCCAGGCCCAGACGAAGAACCAGGGAGGCCATAGCTCCCTGCCCGTCAAGGAAAACGCCATCTACCAATTGGCCAAAGGTTTGGCGCGGCTTTCGGAGCGCGACCTCCCGTTCCGCTTCAATGAGACCACGCGCCTCTACTTCGAGCGCATGGCGGCGATTGAAACCGGCCAGGTGGCAGCCGACATGAAGGCCGTCGCCAAAGACCCGCCGGACCTGGAGGCCGCCGGGCGCCTCGCGGCCGTCTCGCCATACTACAACGCCATCCTGCGAACCACTTGCGTGGCCACCCGAATCGAGGGCGGGCATGCCAGCAACGCCCTGCCGCAGACGGCCGCCGCGGTGATCAATTGCCGCTTATTCCCGGGCGATACGGTCGAGTCTGTCCGCGGCGCCCTGACCGAGATCCTGGCCGACCCTGGGATAGCCGTGCGGACGATGGCCGCGGGCCGTCCGGCTCCTGCCTCGCCGCTGATACCCGAGGTCATGGGCGCGGTCGAAAAGGTCACCCAGGAGATGTGGCCCGGCATGCCCGTCTTCCCCGTAATGGACCCCTGGGCCAGCGACTCAATCTCCCTGCGTCGGGCAGGCTTGGCGACTTTCGGAGTGAGCGGCGTGTTCGGCGAACTGGATGTGGGCAACGCCCACGGCGCCAACGAGCGCATCCCCGTGGATGCGTATTACGACAGCGTCGAGTTTCTATACCGGCTCTTGAAGGCTCTGCTCTGAAAAAGGAAAAAGGGGACGCACTACAGTGCTTAGCTGCAGCCGCTGGTGCCGCCGCAGTTGCCGCACTTGTAGCAGCTTCCGTTGCGCGTCATGATGGAGCCGCACTCGGAACAGAGCGGGCGTCGGCCGCGACGGGCGCAAAAGGCAGCTCCTGCTGCGGGTCGGCCTCGGTGGGGCGAAGATCGCGGGAGGCGCCGCCGGACACGGCGTGGTAAGACTACTATTGAGATATGAGCATCCCTGCACGTTATGAGAACGGGGTCTTCAGGCCGCTGGAGGAAGTGAAGGGCGCGGCAAGTGGCGAGGTCTACCGCGTGTTCTCGGAAGAGGAACTGCACGGCCTGAGAGACGGGTTGGCGTGGTTGAAGGCAGCCGAGCGCAGCTTTGAGTTCTGGGACAAGGAAGAGGACGCCGTCTACGACAATGTATAGGCAGGGCGATGTCGTCCTGGTTTCGTTTCCGTTCACCGACCTGACCTCGACAAAGCGAAGACCGGCGGTGGTTGTTTCACCAGACACGTTCAACGCGCGCAACGAAGACGTCGTACTGGTTGCGGTTACATCGCAGATCGTGCGCGACGCGGCGACGGTGCTCCTGGGTCAGCGCGATGTGGTGGAAGGCGTGCTGCCCAAAGCCCCGGTCGCGCGACTGGCGAAGATCTTCACGCTGCATTCGAGCTTGGTCGTGAAGCGGTTGTGCCGTTTGAAGGGCGAGAAAAGAGACGAGGTGCTGCGCGAACTTCGGTCGTTCTTTCGGTAGCGCACCGACCTGGGGCTATTCTCAGGCAAAAGTTCGCTCACTTCCAAGGGTTAGGAGCCTATGGATGAAATAATGCTTCCAGCCAAGAACAGCTGCAGATGAGGCACCTGCAAGGACTGCCATGCGGTGAGCACCTTCGCAGCAATGTAGTGATCCCATGGAAGCCCGTGCGCCTCGAGGACTTCAGCCGCCAAGTTTCTCGCAACTACACACATATTGAGACAAAGTCGGTTTGTCTTCGAATGTAGAAGGGGCTTGTACTTCGATACGAGTTCCTCATAGGTCAGTCGTTTGATGGACAGGTCGTGCTGGAACGCGGCCAAATCAGCCTCCGCACCAAACTGAAAGAACTTCGTCAGGTACACCGACAGCTCAAGCTTCACGAGATCGGAACATGGATGTCCGGGACCGCTGTACGCGTAATCGATCAAGAACCCTTGCTCTCCCCGAATTAGAATGTTACGAGTGTGAGCATCCCCATGGCAGATCGACTTCCCAGCATTAGCTGCCAGGAGTTGTTCAGCTCGATCACGAAACGACAGCGCTCCCTTTCCAAAACCCCAATCAAAGCCCTTTCCTTCCATCGCCTTTAGGTTCGCCAGGTACGGGTTCGCCTTGCAGGAAAAATCCTGGTTGAAGCAATGCTGCCTATTTAGAGCTGCAAGGCGTTTAGCTGCGTCGGTGAAACCCTTCAGCAAGGAAGTGCCATCGTCGGACGACGTCGGATCTCGCATCTCCGCGTACCAGTAGTCAGCTAAGCGCTCCTCTAGCGTCGGAGCCGGTTCTTCAGTTTCGGCGCGCGGATCCGGGATCACTCCAAATACGATCAGCGCCGCGCCAGCATGCAGGTGAACCTCGGGGTTGAGCTCCGGATTGTCTTTGTGAACGAATGTAAGAAACCGCCGCGCCTCGTCTAGAATGGCCTCTTTTCGGTCGAGCTTGACAACCACGGGTACTTGCAGATCATTCACCTTCACTAATGCCACTCGGGCTCCAGTCTGCCCGCCATGCAGAAACTTGGTTTTCACCTGCGTCAATTCGGCACCCGGGTTAAAATTCCGCCGTTTTGCGTATTCGCTCATGGCGGCGCCGAGGAGCTTAAGCTCAAGACCCGACAATTCGCCGGGAATAAAGAGGCCTTGGGCCTTGCCCTCGCCGAGCCGCTTGCGGCTATTTTGGATACTCGACAGCTCACGCTCCTGAAGAGCGGCGCTGTATTGAAAAGATAGCTGCGTGACGTCGGGCGGGGAGGGACGACAACGAGCCTTGGCAATCCACTGGCCTATCTCTACTGTGTCAGCGATAAGACCTTCATCCTGAAACCGCAAAAAGGCAAACGTCGAGAACATCGCAAGCTTTGCGATGAGGGTCGTTTGCTCGTCGTGGTTCAATGAAGTTACAAACGAACTTTCAATGAGGAATGCACATATGTCCTCATTAGCAGCCAGCATCGTGTCTAATTCGGCGGTCGATTGGCAGCGTAGTGGCACAAACGCAGCACTCTCAAGAAGCTTCTTCGTCGCAGGATTGTCAACGACAGACAAAACGATCACATCCGAAAACGGTGCGACGTCGTTGGCGACCTGTGAAGATGGCGGCGTGACCTCGACCTGCACTTCACTCTGGCTACTGCTCAGATCACTGGCTGTAGTCGATTCCGGTCGGCCGCCGTGCCCGCGTCGGAAAACCTTGCTCCTGAACTCGGGGGGTAACACCTGCGTCAGTGCATTCCGAAGCACAGCATTCTTCACGTCAGCGCCCGCTTCAGCGATCGCTGAGAACTCCGCTGTACTCGGAGAAAGCCTGGCCAAGACCGACGAAAGGCGGCGCTCTCGCTCTGCGTTGTCGATGGTCTGTTCGGCCTCGAGCCCTCGGAGCAAGCGAATGACCAACTCCTTGGCCAAGCTGCCGCGGACTAGAGCCAAGCAACTCTCGAAAGCCAGCTTCGTGCCCAATAGCGCCGCAAGCAGTTCGTCCAAACTCATTTCAGCAGAGATCCGTACCGCTTTTCTCGATATTCGAAGGCCTCTTTGCCGCCCTCAAGGAGCTGCAGGATGTCTTCCTTTCTGTCATCCAGCGACCCTATTCGCGGGGGCGCCGCCTTCGTCGGACGATGCATATGCATAACCACGATTTCCTCCGCCTCACCCAACACCGGAATGTTTGCGTTGTGGGTAACAAAAACGAGTTGTCGTTCGGTCTTAAGCCTCAGGATGTTCTTGACGAGCACCTGGAAGATGAAGCTGTTATCCAGATCATCCTCGGGTTGATCGACAATGAGGGGACACGAGGAGGTCCGCAGAATCAGCGGCAAGAGAGCCGTGGCGCGTTGCCCTTCAGATAGCTGTTCAACTGGCTTTGGCTGTCCACTATCAAACATGGTGATCTCAAGGGAATCATCGAATAGTTCCGCTTCAAGATCGTACAGATCGGGATGGTCCCGAAGATATGTTAGCACTCTGGTTACTTGGCCAAAATCTCGTTGCAGAAGTGTAGCAACCCGTTGCGCCTCGCCGTCTTCTACGGCTTCCAGGAGATCGCTCGGGCTTAAACTCTTTGCCAACTCCTCAGCAATGTTCCCCTGCGTTCGAATTCGTGATCCGGCCAGCAACTCGGAGAGCCGCGCGACGAACGGCTTTGAGTGTGCAGCCCTCTTAACCGCCAGGAGGACTACATCCCCAAACTCCTGATTGATCTTCTCCGCTTCGCGAACTCGCATCTCAAATATGCCATCCCGTAATTGCGCGACTCTGGCGCGTGCTGCACGACGGCGCTGCACCAGTTCGTCCCGATCACTTTCAAGCTGCTTGACCTCACGTTCGATTTTCTCCAATTCAAGCACCCGGTGCCGGAGAGCGTCCTCGCGCTTGAGAGATTCGCTCAGGACTTGTTGCTGCTGTCTGAGTTGATAGTAGGCTTCGTTCTTCTGTTCAAATTCGGTCGCTAGTTCTTGAGCGCGTTCCGCAACTGGTATCTGAGCTAGGAGTTGGCGATGGGCGGCAATCGTGTCTACTGCTCGCTCGACCTGATCAAGAAGGTCGTGCGGTGTGGCCATGTCGATTTTTGAGAGTCCATCGAGGGCCTGCCTGAGTGTCAAAAGCTTGTCTTTGACCGTGCCGACAATCGCCAGATCCAAAATCACCTTGCGCTGAAGCGATTGAAGTTCCGAAAGTGTCTCGACGACATGTTGGCGCTGCACGTAAAACGAATGTTGTTCTTCGAGGGTGGGAGGTAGCTCGGGGCGCATGTCCTTGACTTGCCCCAAGTCGGCACGGACTTGGTCGATGTCCCTTATGTCCAGCTTTCGTTTATCGAGGTCGGCGCGGACTGTCCGGAGCCGAGTCCCAATCGTCTTGAGTTCGGTCACGCTCGCTTCGACATCTCGCCTGATCCGCAAAATCTCGGTTCGGTTCGGCCGATCGATCAGCTGCAGCCTAAGCTGCGGTTTATCGGCTGAGGCAATCTGCTGAAGTGCATTTTGAGAGTAGATCTCGACATCCTCAAGCAGATCATCACCAAGCGCATCTCGTGTACCGTTTCGCAGGACACGCGGACCAGTACCGATTTCCCGATCTATCGTGTACTCGACCGACTCACCGTCGTCCTCAACTACAACGGCGCAGCGCACGCTACCCGCCCCCAGAGTCTTCGTGATCAGCCCATTGGGCTGCGTCAGTTCGGCTACCCTCTCGCGGTCTGAATCGAATGCAAACCTTATCGACTCTACGAGGGTCGATTTACAGGTTCCACGCGCCCCGATAATGCAGGTGAGCTGGGGAGCAAAATCAGTTCTACAGCGTTCCAGAAAACCGCTATTCGTCTGAATCGACTGAAGTCGCACCCTACGCACATTGACCCCCATGCTCGGCATGCTACCCGAGGTGATTCTAAGAACCGGAACTCCTAATTCTGACACCTCTCCTTGGGATGCACAATTCCGAGTGGCGTGGACATCCACGCCGGCTGCGCAGCTCCCTGGCTGACGTTGCAGTGTAGATTGACCTGCCCCGCTGGCATCCGCACACCGCAATGAAGCGTTTCACGCCGCCCTGGCGCCGCCGCTGATACGTGAGTGAACCTCTGAACGGTGCCACTAGCTACACCCGCTGGTGCCACCGCAGTTGCCGCACTTGTAGCAGCTTCCGTTGCGCGTCATGATGGAGCCGCACTCGGAACAGAGCGGGGCGTCGGCCGCGACGGGCGCAAAAGGCAGCTCCTGCTGCGGGTCGGCCTCGGTGGGTTGAAGATCGGGACTTTCGCCGGCTTCGCTCACCGCGTACTCGGGGCCCAGAAACTTCGCGCCCAGCCAGCGGAAGATGTAATCCATGATGGACTTCGCGTAGGGGATCTGCTGGTTGCCGGTCCAGCCGCTGGGCTCGAACCGCACGTGCGCGAACTTGTCCACCAGGAACTTCAGCGGCACTCCATATTGCAGGTTGAAACTGACCGCCGTGGCAAACGCATCCATCAGGCCGGAGATGGTGGAGCCTGCCTTGGCCATAGTGATGAAGATTTCACCCGGCGAGCCGTCGTCGTACATGCCCACCGTGATGTAACCCTCGTGGCCACTGATCGAAAGCTTGTGCGTGATGGAGCGGCGCTCGTCGGGCAGCTTGCGCCGCCTGGGCCCGTGAGCCGCCTTCTCCACCGCAGCCGTAGCCCCGCTGGGGGCGGCCGCGGCGGCGGTCTTCTTCTCGCCCTTGCCGGACCCCGAGCTGAGCGGCTGCACCTTCTTCGAGTTGTCGCGATAAATGGCGACCGCCTTCAGCCCCAGCTTCCAGCTCTCGATGTAGGCGTTCACGATGTCTTCCACCGTGGACTCTTCGGGCATGTTGATGGTCTTCGAAATCGCGCCCGAGATGAACGGCTGCACCGCCGCCATCATCCGCACGTGGCCCATGTAGTGGATGGAGCGCACGCCGTTCTGCGGCCGGAAGCTGCAATCGAACACCGCGAGGTGCTCGGGCTTGAGGTGCGGCGCGCCTTCGATGGTGCCGGTGGAATCGATGTGGCTGACGATCTGCTCGACCTGGCCGGGCGTGTAGCCCAGCTTGATGAGCGCCTGCGGCACGGTGTTGTTGACGATCTTGATGACGCCGCCGCCCACCAGCTTCTTGTACTTGATGAGCGCCAGGTCGGGCTCGACGCCGGTGGTGTCGCAATCCATCATGAAACCGATGGTGCCGGTGGGAGCGAGCACCGTGACCTGGGCATTGCGGTAGCCGTTGCGGCGGCCGGATTCGTAAGCGTCTTCCCAGCACTCGACCGCGCCGTGGTAGAGCGCCGTGGGAACATTGTTGCGGTTGATGCGGCCCACCGCGTCGCGATGCATCCGGATCACTTCCAGGAAGGGCTGCTCGTTCACGCCGTAACCGGCGAAGGTGCCTATGGCTTCGGCCACGCGGGAACTAGTCAGATACGCTTGTCCGCACATCACGGCGGTGATGGCGGCGGCGTGGTCGCGGCCCTGGTCGCTGTCGTAGGGGAGGCCCATCGACATCAGGAGCGCGCCCAGGTTGGCGAACCCCAGACCCAGCGGCCGGAAGCTGTGCGAGTTCTCGCCGATCTTCTGGGTCGGGTAGCTGGCGTTATCGACGATAATCTCCTGCGCCAGGATCATAGTATCCACGGCGTGCCGGAAGGCTTCCACGTCGAACTGGCCGTCGGGGCCAACGAACTTCATGAGGTTCAGGGACGAAAGGTTGCAGGCCGAGTCGTCGAGGAACATGTACTCCGAGCACGGATTCGAGGCGTTGATCCGCGCCGTGTTCTTGCAGGGGTGCCAGCGATTGATGGTGGTGTCGAACTGCATGCCGGGATCGCCGCACTGGTGGGTGGCTTCGGCGATCTGGCGCATCAGGTCGCGCGCCTTATAGCGGTCCACCGGCTGGCCGGTGGCCACCGACTTGGTCCACCAATCGTCGTCGTGGAGCACCGCTTGCATGAAATCGTCGGTGGCGCGCACGGAGTTGTTGGCGTTCTGAAAGAAGATGGAGCTGTAGGCTTCGCCATCGAGGGACGCATCGTAGCCGGCTTCGACCAAGGTGTAGGCCTTCTTTTCTTCCTTGGCCTTGCACCAGATAAACTGCTCGATGTCGGGGTGGTCGGTGTTCAGGATTACCATCTTGGCCGCGCGCCGAGTCTTGCCGCCCGACTTGATGACGCCGGCGAACGCGTCGAAGCCCTTCATGAACGAGAGCGGCCCGGAGGCGCGGCCGCCGCCGGAAAGCGCCGCGTCCTCCTCGCGGAGCGCCGAAAGATTCGATCCCGTGCCCGAACCCCATTTGAAAAGCATGCCTTCGGTCTTGGCCAGGTCGAGAATGGATTCGAGCGAATCGTTCACCGAAACGATGAAACAGGCCGAGCACTGCGGCTGCACCACGCCGGATTCCAGCTTGACCACCCGGTCGGCCTTCTTGTCGTAGATCCAGCCGTAGCCGCGCGCCTCCTTAACTCCCACGTTGAACCAGACCGGCGAGTTGAAACAGGCCTTCTGGGCGAGCATCAGGTGGGCCAGATCGAAGCGGAAGTTCTCGCCGTCTTCATCGGTCTTGAAATAGCCGTCCTGCTTGCCCCACTCCGCAATGGTGTCCACCACGCGCTGCACAAGTTGCGCCACACTGGTTTCGCGCTCGGGCGACCCGAGTTTGCCATGGAAATACTTGGAGGCGACGATGTTGGTGGCGGTCTGCGACCAGTCCACGGGCGCTTCCACATCGCGCTGCTCGAAGATCACGTCGCCCTTATCGTTGCCGATGGAGGCGGTGCGGGTTTCCCATTGGACGTCGTCGTAAGGGGTCTTGCCGGGTTCGAGCCGTGACGTAAAATAACGCGGAAAGGAAATCCCCGTTTTAATTCTGGTGGCAGGTCTGGTCTTCAATAAATCTATTTTCGCACTTAAGTCCACAGACAATTGTCCCACGCGCCGGTCCTCCTGGGGGTTCCTGCTGATAGAATCGCCTTCGTAATAGTGCCCCAATATATAGTGCTACGTCAAGGACTTTATCTATATGAAGTGTGTTAGGGTTACGGGCACAGTGTTCTGAAGCGCACAGAACCACTGTCAAGAGGGGATATTTCGGGGGCTTCGAGACCCGTGCGTCCGATCACGCCACACTGGTGACCAGATCGGCCTCCTGCGCGCGGGCGCGCTCGGGCCGGTAGTCGAAGTGGCACCGCGCGGAAGCGATGACGCGCACCATTTCATCGCGTTCGAAAGGCTGCGCGAGAACGTCGTAGCCGCCGATGTTCAAGACTTCGGCCCATAGATGTTCGTCGGCGGTGCGGGAGGCGACGATCAGCAGCGGGGGGCGCACCAAACAGCGCAGGTGGCCGAGCATCTCCTGCCAACTTCCGTCCGGCATGTCGCTCTTGGCGATCACCACCTGGACCGGATGCCGTTTCAGACACTGGGTGGCCGACCGCTGGTCCGGCGCCTCGAAGAGCCGCCAGCCGTACTCGCGGAAGACCTCCCGTACCAACGAACGTTCGTCTTCAAATCCGCCTACGAACAAGGCGGAAACGAAACACTTATGAGCCGTATCGTCCATGGCGTGCGCCCCCTTTGGATAGCTCACCACACCAGAGGTTCACTCGAAACTGGACGAATGACCTACTCGCCCATCCAAAAAAACTTACATTCGCAAAGTAGTTCCCGGATGCCAGCGGGATTCTCAGGAAAAATCCGCCGGCCACAAGACTCCCGTGTATCGACTTCGACCGCCTCGTCCCGCAACCGGACACCGCGCCCGCCGCCAGCGGCGTAAATTGAAGGAAAAGCACGCTCTTCACCCCCCAAGGTCTGGCACGGCGGTTGCAGCCAGAATGGTCTATGCCGCTGTGGAATGACACTCGTTTCGCCCTTCGCCAGCTTCGAAAGAGTCCGGCCTTCACACTCGTGGTGCTGGCCACGCTGGGACTCTCGATCGGCGCTAACACCGCCATCTACAGCGTGCTGGACGCCGTCCTGCTGCGCCCGGCGCCGTACCCTGAGCTGGACCGCCTGGCGCTGGTGCACACCCACTGGCGTCAGAACGGCAAGGAAGGCGAGGAAGAAAGCCAGACCGGAGCACTGTTCGAGGGTGTCCGCGATGGCTCGCGCGCTCTGGATGTAGCGGCGTTCGGGGGAGACAGCGGCGTCAACTTCGCGGCCCAAGGACATCTCGAATATGTGCGGCAACAGCGCGTTTCCGCCGGATTCTTCCGTGTTTTGGGGATCGCGCCGCAGATGGGACGGGAGTTCAGCCGCGCTGAGGATACCGCGGGCGGCCCGGCGGTCGCGGTTCTGAGCTACGAGTTCTGGCAGCGGGCGTTGGGCGGAGACACCTCGGCGCTGGGGCGGGCCATCGCGCTGCGCGGCGAGCCGTATACCGTGGTGGGGATCATGCCGCGCGGCTTCCGCACCAGCGCTCCGGTGGACTTGTGGACTCCCTTACGGCCCTCGCGCACCGGGGAAGGATCGGGACAGAATTATGGCGTAATCGCGCGCGTGAAACCGGGCTTCTCGTGGGCCGCGGCCGCCGATGAGCTGAAGGCGCTCAGCCCCGGGATTGCGGAACAAGCGCATGTTGCGAGAGATTCCACCATCGAGCAGCGCGTGGTTCCTTTCCAGAGCGGATCCACCACGGGGATGCGCAGCGAATTGCTGCTCACCTGGGCCGCTGTCCTGATGGTGCTGCTGATCGGCTGCGTGAACATCGCCGGGCTTCTGCTGGCGCGGGCGGGCGGGCGCGGCCGCGAGATTGCCACGCGCATGGCGCTGGGCGGCAGCCGCGCGGCCATCGTGCGCCAACTCCTGATGGAGAGCCTGCTGCTGGCGCTGGGCGGAGGCGTGGTAGGGGTGGGGATCGGCGCATTCGCCATCGATTGGCTGAAGCGCCTGGGGGCCAAAGACTTCGAGCTGTGGCATCCGATCGAGCTGGATGCGCGGGTCCTGGCCGCCATGCTGGGGATTGCGGCGCTCACCAGCCTCTTTTTCGGACTGGCGCCCGCGCTTCAAACCACCCGCCTGGATATCCGTTCGGTGCTGATGGAGGCGGGGCGGAGTGTGGCCGGCGGGCGGCGCCGCTGGTGGGGAAACGCGCTGGTGGCGGCCGAAGTGGCGCTGAGTCTGGTTCTTCTGGTCGGCGCGGGGCTGATGTTGAGAACGCTCAGCTATCTCGACGGACTCAATCCGGGCTTCGACACGCGAAACGTCATCAGCGCCGAGGTTTCGTTGCAGGACGCCCGCTACAAGACCAGCGCCGCCGTCAACCGGCTGTACACCGAGAGCCTGGAGCGGATCCGCCACATCCCCGGCGTGCAATCGGCGGCGGTGGCGCTGACTCTGCCCTACGAACGGCCGCTCAACGACGGGTTCCGGATATTGGATGGCGACGATCCCGCGGTGCACATGACCGAGGAGGTATATGTCACACCGGGCTACTTCGAAACTATGCGAATCCCCGTTCTCCGCGGCCGCGGGCTCCTGGATTCGGACACGCCGGCGAGCGCCAAGGTGGTGGTGGTGAGCGAGTCTTTCGCCGTGGAGTATTTCCACGGCACCGAGGCCGTGGGGCATCATTTGTCGAGCGGGGAGATCGTCGGAGTGGTAGGCGATGTGCAGCAGCACTCCGGGCTTTACAGCAATCACGGCCCGATTTCGATGGAACCCACCCTCTACCTTCCGGTTTCCCAGACCCCGGATAAGTACCTTCAAGTGATCCATACGTGGTTTTCGCCGAAGTGGGTGATTCGGGCGAGCGGCCCGATCGGCAGCCTGGCGGCACAGATCCAGCGCGCCGTGGCCGGCGTCGATTCGCAGCTTCCCATCGCCAGCTTTCAGACCATCGACGATTTGCAGGCGCACGTTACCAGCGGCCAACGGTACCGCGCCGCGCTATTTTCCATCTTCGCGGGGCTGGCCCTGCTGCTGGCGGCCGTCGGGATATACGGTTTGATCTCGCAATCCATCACGCAGCGGACGCACGAACTGGGCGTGCGCATGGCGCTGGGGGCCAGCGCCCGACAGACGATGGCGAGCGTGATGAAGCCGGGGATTCTGCTGGCGCTGATTGGCACAGGCGCGGGATACGCGCTGTCGCTGGCGGCCGTCCGGTTTCTGGAACATCTGCTGTGGGGCGTGCGGCCGGCCGATCCGATCGCGTTCGCGGCGGCGGCGGCGATTCTGCTGCTGGTGGCGGCTCTGGCGAGCCTGGCGCCGGCTCTGCGCATTTTGCGGCTGGACCCGGCGCAGACGCTAAGAAACGAGTAGGGGGCGGGCGATAGAGATTTACCGCCGAGGCGCTGAGGCTCTGAGTAAGACAAGGGCAATCGGGAGCACTTGTGTGTTGGGGATGACGTGTCCTCCCCGGATTGGCGCGCTGAGGAAGCGGAGAAGATGAGGCCGAGGGGCGGAAATTGGGGACTTTGGCGGCTGGGGAAACGTTACGAGCGGAACTGGCCGGTCTTTCCGGATTACTGGCTTGCGGATTCCAGATCGAGTGCGAATGCCAATGCGCTCTTCAGCTTTGTCATCACGTCTCTTGGAAGTCTGCCGAGTTTTGGCTCCAGCCGTACAGTCGGTATGGAGGCAAGTCCTTGAACTTTGGCTACCGAGTCCCGGTCAAGAAATGGAAATCGCGGTAGGGGTACTTCGTGCGGGCTGAGGGGCCAACCAAGCGTCATCCCCCGGGGAACGTCCCGCTTCACCCGCCAGCGAGACAGATCCGCGACTTGGCGACAAACCGTCAACGTGGATGGGATAATTGTGAACACTTCGAAGTCTGGGATCTGCCTGGCGCAGGCACACGCATGATCTCTTTTTATGCCAGCTACGGCGGAACGATCCCCACGCGATGGACGAGATCGGTAAAGCGCGGATCCGAGCGAAGGGGATCGAGTCCGGGAGCCCCCGGGAGCCAGAACAGGTAACCATCCCGGAGCCGGTAAGCCGTTTCGAGCCAATCGAACGCCGCGTCAATATCGCCGAGTCCCGCGTAGATTGTCGCGAAGGCGATCGGCGGGGCCTGACCTCGAGTGCGGAGCTGATCGAGTTCCTGGAGAAGGCGCTTGGCTTCGTCTTTTCGGCCGAGCCGGCCATAAACATGTCCCAGGTAGGAGAGTGATAAGGCTTCGCGCGAATGGCTGAGAGCTTTCTCGAAGACGGCAACCGCTTCCTCAGCCCGGCCCTGATACCATTGAGACCACCCGAGTACGAAATAAGGCTGAAGGGAATCCGGGAATAGTTCGATGGTTCGCCTGGCTTGCGCCTCCGCCCGCGCGTGCTGGCCCGTATGGAAAAACATCCAGGCGGCATACTGGTTCGGGAGGAGCGACGCGGGATTGAGCTTCAGCGTGTACTGAACCTCTGCAATCGATTCAGAATGCCGGCCCACAAAACACAGAAGCGTCCCATAGAACGAGTGCGCGTCCGTGTCGCTGGGGCTCAGTTCAATGGCGCGCCGAACCTCCCGCATGGCATCGTCCAGGTCCCAATGGAGCAGCAGGTTCATCCAGGCGAGGACCACATGGGCCGTGCTAATGCTGTCGTCTATGGCAAGAGCCTGCAATGCCATCTGCTTCGCGCTTGGGTACACCTCGCGGATGGGAGCGTGCCCCCAGTAACCCAGGCAGAACAAGCATGCGCCATGCAGGGCGAGCCCGAGCGCGAAATCCGGCGCCTCGACGGTGATCTCCCGTAAGTACTGGAGCGCCTTCCCGAGCCCTTCCGCGCTCATCTTGTCGAACTCAATGCGGGCTTTCAGATAGGCCTCAACAATTTGCGGCGCGGGGTGCCCAATGGGCCCCGTGCCCTTTGGGCCTGCCGCAACCGGGGCCGGCTTCACGGCGCCGGCGGACCTCAACGCCTCGGCCACGCATGCGGCAATCGCCCGCGCCGCCTCACGCTGCGTCGTCAATACGGCGGACATGTCGCAGTCGTAGCTCTGGGCCCATGCGTGACGCTCGGGCTCCATCAGGATCAACTGCGCCGTCAGGCGAACGCGATTGCCCTCATGCAACGCGGCTCCTTCCACAACGCCATCCACTCCTAGGTCGCGGGCGATCTCATCCAGCTTCCGCCTGCTCCCTCTCAGATGGAGTACGGATTGGCGTGAGATCACTCGCACTGCCGGGATGCGGGCAAGTTCCGTTATGAGCGCATCGGTCACGCCATCGGCGAAATAATCTCTGGCAGGATCGCTATTCAGGTTGGCAAAAGGCAGAACGGCCAGCATGGGCTGCGCGAACGGCCGCTGCCGCTTAATCGGCGCGATGAAGCGGTAGCCTCGGCGGGGAAGCGTCTCGATGTACCGGGGGGCGTGCGCCTGATCGCAGAGAACGGAGCGGATGCGGTTCACAGAATAATCGATCCCGATGTCATAATCCACGAACGTGGACTCTCCCCACAGCCGGCGGCGTATTTCCTCCCTGCTGACTAGTCTGCCTGCCTCACTGACCAGAAGGCACAGAACGCTGGCGGCCTGCGGCTGAAGCTTCAGGACGGTGCCGGACCTCCACAACTCACCGGTCCCCAGGTCAAGCTCAAACGTACCAAAGGTAACCCGGCCGGAAATCGCAGGCATGCGACCAGAATTATAGACCCTCGACGCCGCAAGCTCAATCTTTCCATCAGTTTGGACCCAAAGGAAGAACCAAGCCAGATCCAAGCCGTTATTTATGGCCGGGAGAACACCCCCGGCGTAATCTGGCCTGTGAAAGGAGCATATTCAACATGCGACACCATCAAACTTTCGCACGCGTGGCAGCCCTGCTGCTTCCGCTTTGCAGTTCTTCCTTCGCGCAGTGGCGGTGTTCCTCGGACACAGTGCGCGGAACCTGGGCGTACCAGGGTCACGGCACGGTCATGATGAATGTCCCCGGCAACTCCAGTCCCGTACCGGTTCCATTTACCGGGCTGGGAATCGGGAAGATCGACTACCAGGGCCGCTACACCGTCCATGCAACGATGTCAGGCGGCGGACAGGTCCAGGACGTTGACTTTTCCGGTTCCATTCAAGTGAATCCGGACTGCACGGCAACGGCCACGTACACATCCGGCTCGGTGCAAGGCGCCGACCGGCTGATCATTCTCGACAACGGCAACGAGATGCGCTCGATGCCCACGAAGTTCCCCCTGGGTCCCTTTGCCGGCATGTTTTACTTTCGCCGCCTCGCATGGGCTGATGCGCAGTGCACCAGCGACATGGTTCGCGGTGCATACGCCGGGTGGCGCGAGGGGACCCTCATGATGCCGGTCTCCGGCCAGTCACAGCCTCTGTCCCTCCCGTTCTCGGCACTGGTCACATTTACGGTTCAGTCCGGTGGAACCGTCACTGCCGCGTCTACGGCATCAATGGGTGGTAGCATCGTCGATTTCGAAATGCCGAAGGCTTCGCTACAGGTGAATCCCGACTGCACCGCCACCCTGAACTGGAGTGGATACCCAAAAGGGTTCCCTGGCCAAACGTCCACAGGCACCCTCAAGTACATCGTGCTGAACTACGGCAACGAGTTGATCGGCATGGACACGCAAAGCTCCAGCGGTTCGTCGATCGTGATCGAGAGTGACAAGAGGATTTCCATGATGCCAATAGCTTCCGACCAGTAGATCTGCGTCTGAGCGAATCGCGTGCGCCTGGCGGCCACGGGAAACCAGGCGCACGAATGGCCGGAATCCACTTGGCCGAGAAACGCCCGTTCCGGAGGACTGCGTGAGCCCGCCAATCTGGGTCACGCGGCTCATTCCCGCGCCGACCGGCTCCCGTTCTATAATCCTTCTAGGGCAGCTAGCGATGGACGAAGTCCTGACGATCGCCGAGATTGAAGCGAAATTCGACTCCGAGTGGATACTGATCGAGGACCCATCGACTGATGAGGCCCTGGAAGTTCGCAGCGGAACCGTGCGCTGGCATGACAAGGATCGCGAGGAGGTCTACCGCCGAGCCGTCGAGACTCGTCCCAAACGGTTTGCAATCGTCTATACGGGCAAGATGCCTCGGGATACTGCGATCGCGTTGTGAGTTCTTCATTCAATCCGGGTCGCGGCCTCATCGTCATCGGGGCGGAACTCGATGGGCCGAGCGGCAGCGCCATCCTGCGGTTGGCCCTCGATACCGGAGCCACCAGCACGTTGGTGAACGTCGCGATGCTGGTGGCCATAGGATACGACCCGGCGCTGGCCGCGGATCGGGTCCAGGTCACGACGGGAAGTGGAGTTGAGTTTGCCCCTCGCATCGAATTGAAGAGACTGGCCGCCCTTGGGCAGGAGCTCTTCGGATTTCCGGTGCTCGGACATACCTTACCGCCGAGCGCTGGAGTCGATGGGCTGCTGGGGTTGGACTTTTGTCGAGGATTGCGCCTGACAATCGATTTTCGCTCTGGTCAACTGCACCTTGCTTAGCTCTGCAATCCACTTGGCTGCCCAACCCACAGAGATGCCGTAGCCGGGCCCGGAAGTCCCCTCTCTTGGAGCCTACCATCCAATCAGAGAGCCTACGAAAACGCCCGTCGAGAGCGTTATTTTGATGCCCCTGGCCAAGCCGGGCTGCCGCGCCTGCGGGCTTAGGAACCAGCCGGGGCGAGGCTTGCCTCGCCCCTACGAGCGGAACTCCACCGAGCGGGCGAACTTCACGGCCGGGTTCGCGCGCAATTGCGCCAGCACGGATTCGGGCACCAGCTCGTCGGTGGAAACCAGTGCCACCGCCTCCAGCGGTTCACCGGGGGCCGGCGGGGCATCGCGCCGGCCCAGCGAGAAATTCGCGATGTTGATTTTATTGCGGCCCAACACCGTTCCCACGTGGCCGATTACGCCGGGCACGTCCTGGTTCTTCATAAAGATCAGAAAGCCGGAAAGCGCGGCTTCGCAGTAGATGCCATCCACCTGGATGAGGCGCGGCTTTTCGAGGAGCACAACGCCTTCCACGGTGGTGACGCCGGAGTCGGTCTCCACCTCGAGGCGGATGGAATCGGTGTGGACGGAGCGCTTCTCGTGGGTCTCCGACACGTTCCACCCGCGGTGCTCGGCCATTTGCAGGGCGCTGACCAGGTTGGCCTTCCGCGTAGTGGAGCGGCTCAGCACGCCGGCCAGGCCGGCGTTGCGCAACAGGCTGGTGTTGCTGGCGGCGATCTTGCCGAAATAGACCAGCCGCACGGTGCGCGGGTTGCCGGTGGCGATGTGCGAGGCGAAAGCGCCGAGCCGCTCGGCCAGCGTTATGTAGGGACCCAGGGCGCGGTACTGCTCCGGGGAAAGCGAGGGCATGTTGACGGCGTTGATGGCCACACCGTTCTTCAGGTATTCCACCACCTGCTCGGCAATGCGAACCCCCACGATCTCCTGCGCCTCCTCGGTGGACCCGCCGATGTGCGGCGTGGC
>JBEKSR010000073.1:0-24095 GCA_049516835.1 Bryobacteraceae bacterium
CCCTTATCCTTTGGAGCGGTTTTGCGCCAATCATCCGCGATAAGAACCGTGTGCGCTAATGAGCGCCCGCACGGGTCCGTGCGGGGGGTGCCGGGCAACCGGCATCCCTACCGCGACCCCATTCTTTCACGGCTTCTTAGGGGGCGGGGGGCCAGATGACCTGTTTCAGTTCCTAAAGATTACCGGCCAAAAGCCGATAGGTCTAAGTAGCGGCTGAAGACCCACGTCCAGGCGCGCGAGAAACTTGTGAGAGTTCAAGGTATTTTCAACACTCTATTCTGTGGTGCACTCCGTCCCACAGGAGGTGTATCAAGGTCCGGCGGAGATGAATAACGGCCAATCCGGCGCAAGTGGAAGGAAACTCGTCTACATCCCCATCATCCACACTCTGGCGGACATGGGGACGCTGGGGGCGGCAGTACGGGGGATGAAACTGTCGGCGCTGGGGCGGCAGGGCCTGACGCACAACGCGGCCGTGGTGGAAAAGATGTGGTCCCAGATCGAGAGCGTGGTCGCCAGCCTGCCGGTGACCCCTGGCTCCATGCGGGTCTACCAGGACGGATTGCCGGTCTGCCGGCACGAGCAGGAGATTGTGTCGGAGTTGGCCTCAGCAGGCAACCGGAACCACCGGTTGCTCCTGAAACTCCAGGCGCGGGGCGCCACACTGATGGGTACCGAGTCGCCCGAACTGCTGCTTGAAGAATATCAGCTTGCGGCCGCGGCGTTCGCTTCCGGGGCCCCTCTCCGGACCCAGATCCGCCAGAAACAACTGCGCGCCACGCTGCTCGAGAAGCGGGACCGTTACATCGCGGCGCGCATCAACGGGACCTTGGGCGCCGGGGAAAGCGGCATCCTGTTCATGGGGATGCTGCACGAGGTCGCCCCATACCTGGATTCCGATATCGACGTGATTTGCCCGCTGGGCCCGCCCCGGGTGAGGTCCGGAAAACGTCCATGAGCGCGGTTCAAGGCAGAATCCTGATCGCCGAGGACGAGCCTGAAATGGCTCAGTTGCTGGGGTGCCTCCTGCACCGCCAGGGGCTGACGCCGCTGCTGGCCAAAGACGGAATCGAGGCGCTGCAACTGGTCCGCGCGGGAGACCCCGACGTGCTGCTGGCGGACCTCCGGATGCCGGGCATGGATGGCATGGAGTTGATGCGCAAAGCCAAGGATCTCGATCCCGAGCTGCCCGTGATCCTGATCACCGGATTTGCCGAGGTGCGGGGAGCGGTGGAGGCCTTGCGCGCCGGCGCCCACGACTATCTCGCCAAGCCGTTCGACCATCGACAAGTGATCCGCGTGGTGCTCCGCGCGCTCAACGAGCGGCGGTTGAAGCTCCAGTTGAAACACTTGGCGGATCACGTCCACCAGGCCCTCTCGCCGCGCGAGACGTTCGGCCCCAGTGAGGCGGTCGGCAGAGTGATCTCCGCCATTGAACGGGTCGCGAATTCGAACTTCAGCGTGCTCATCGTAGGCGAAACCGGTTCCGGGAAGGAGGTTGTGGCGCGGGCCATTCACCAGGCCAGTGGGCGCGCGCGGCATCCCTTCATCCCCGTGGATTGCGGAGCCATCCCCGAGATGCTGTTCGAAAGCGAGTTATTCGGACATGAGCGGGGGGCGTTCACCGGAGCGGACCGCCAGACCATTGGAAAAATCGAGGCGGCCCACGGGGGTACTCTCTTCCTGGACGAGATTTCCAACATGCCGCTGGCCTCTCAAGCCAAGCTGCTCCGCGTGCTCCAGGAGAAGACCCTGTATCGGCTGGGCGGCGCCAAGCCCATCCAGGTGGACGTCCGTATGCTGACCGCCAGTGGCCACGACCTCGAAGGACTTTGCGATGGCGGGTCGTTCCGTCCCGACCTTTACTTCCGGTTGAACGAGTACACCATCTTCGTCCCGCCGCTGCGCGGGCGCAGGGAGGACATCTCGTACCTGGCGAAGCGGTTCCTCGATATTGCCAACATCGAGCTCTCCAAATCCATCAAGGGTTTTTCCCCGTCGGCGGTCGAGGTGATGCTGGCCTACGACTGGCCCGGCAATGTGCGGCAGCTTCGGTCGGCCGTCCGCCGCGCCGTTCTCATGGCGGAGGACATCGTTACCGAAGAACATCTCGGCTTGAGACCCAAGGCGTGCGAACTCCCGGCGGAAGACCAACTGGTGGCGAGTTCATCCGCGCGCGGCCAGGCGTGGGGCGATCTGGCGCTGCGGGAAATCGTCCGCAGCAACACGGTCCACGTGGAGCGGATCGCCATCGCCCACGCCCTGCGGAGAACCGGCGGAAACAAATCCAAGGCCGCACGCCTTCTCCAGGTCGATTACAAGACCCTGTATTCGAAAGTGAAAGAGTATGGAATTCAAATCCAAGGAGAACAACCACATGACCAAGAAACACAATGAGAAAGCTTCCGAAGGCGGTTTCGAGCTGGGGCTGGGCGGGATTCTCAAGGGCTTTGGGGATCTGGTCGAGAAGCTCGGGGACTTGGCCAAAACCGGCGAGCAATTGTCCCGGACCGGCGAAATCCACGGGGCGGGCAAGGAGCTGAAGGGAATTTACGGGGTCACCGTCAAGGTGGGACTGGGAGACGACCGGCCGGTGGTCGAGCCCTTCGGCAACATTCGCCAGGACCGCGAATCCGGGCACACCGTGGTGCAGGAAGTGCGCGAGCCCGTGGTGGATGTCTTCGAGGAAGAGGATCATGTCTTGGTGGTGGCCGAGATGCCGGGCATCGGCGTGGAAGACGTGCACATTACGGTGGAGGACGACCTGCTGACCTTCTCCGCCGAGCGTGGCGACAAGAAATATCGCAAAGAGGTGCTGCTTCCCGCGAGCTCCTCTCGCGAGAAGATCGAGGTCGCCTGCAATAACGGCGTAGTGGAAATCAAGTGTAAGAAGTCTAAGAAATGAAAAGCCCCGCCACGGCACCGGAGCGCACCGAAGCGCCCGTTCTCAAGCTCAAAGTCACCGAGGCGTTGAGCAAGGATGTGGGGCGGGGGATTGCCCGCCTGGGTCCGGAAGACCTCGACCAGCTCCAGGTCGCCATTGGGGACCCGGTCGAAGTCGCCGGGAAGCGCGGGACGGTCTGCAAGGTGATGCCCGCGCACAAGGAGCTGCGCGGGCAATCCCGCATCCAGATCGACGGACTGGTGCGCGAAAACGCCGGAGTGGGGCTGGACGAGTTCGTGCTGGTGCGCAAGACCAGTTGCCGCCCGGCCGAGCGCGTGGTGCTGGCCTCGGCCGGCGTCCGGCCATCCGAGCGCGACTTGGATTATATCGGCAGTTTGCTCGACGGCCTGCCGGTGCAGGAGGGAAACCGCATCCGCGCCACGCTGTTCGGCAGCCGGTGGGCGGACTTCAAAGTGGAGAGCACCACGCCCAAAGGCCCGGTCCTGATCAATCCCACCACCCGGCTGGTCATTGGCAACCCGCAGCAGGCCGAGGAAGGGGCGGTTCGTTCCACCTCTTACGAGGACATCGGCGGGCTGAAGCCGCAGCTCCAGCGCATCCGGGAAATGATCGAATTGCCGTTGCGCTATCCGGAGGTCTTCGAGCGGCTGGGCATCGACGCCCCCAAGGGCGTGCTGCTGCATGGTCCGCCGGGCTGCGGCAAGACTCTCATTGCGCGCGCCATCGCGCATGAAACCGAGGCCAACTTCTTTGCCGTGAGCGGTCCGGAAATCATCCACAAGTTCTACGGCGAGAGCGAAGCCCATCTCCGGAAGATCTTCGAGGAGGCCGCGCGCAAGGGCCCCAGCATCATTTTTCTGGATGAGATCGACGCCATTGCGCCGCGGCGCGAGAACGTCGTGGGGGAAGTCGAAAAACGGGTGGTGGCGCAACTGCTGGCGCTCATGGACGGGCTCGCCAAACGGCAACAACTGATCGTGATCGCCGCCACCAACCTGCCCAACCTGCTGGACCCGGCCTTGCGCCGGCCGGGCCGCTTTGACCGTGAGATTGCGATCCCTATTCCGGATCGCCACGGGCGCGAGGAGATTCTGGCCATTCACAGCCGGGGTATGCCGCTGGCCGGGGACGTGAACATGGGCCACCTGGCCGAGATCACCCATGGGTTTGTGGGGGCCGATCTGGAAGCGCTTTGCCGCGAGGCGGCCATGATTTGCTTGCGCCGCATCATGCCCGACATCGACTTCGCGCTGGCGCGCATCCCGTACGAGCAACTGGCCAAGCTCGAGGTCCGGATGGAGGATTTCCTGGACGCGCTGCGCGAGGTCGAACCCTCCGCCACGCGCGAGGTCTTCGTCGAGGTACCCGACGTCCGTTGGGAGGATGTGGGCGGCCTCTCTGAAATCAAGCAGCGGCTGGTCGAGGCGGTCGAGTGGCCCCTCCAGTATGCGGATCTCTTCCTGAGCGCCGGCATACGCCCGCCCAAAGGAATCCTGCTGACGGGTCCGCCCGGCTGCGGCAAGACCCTGCTGGCCAAGGCTATCGCCAATGAAAGCCGGGTCAATTTCATTTCCGTAAAAGGTCCGGCGCTGCTCTCCAAGTACGTGGGGGAGTCGGAGCGGGGCATGCGCGACATGTTTCGCAAGGCCAAGCAGGCGGCGCCGTGCATTATCTTCTTCGATGAGATCGACGCGCTGGTGCCGGCGCGCCACGCCGGCGGCTCCGATGCGCACGTGGCCGAGCGCGTCCTGAGCCAGTTTCTCACCGAGCTCGATGGCGTCGAGGAACTGAAAGGGGTGCTGGTGCTGGGCGCCACCAACCGGCCGGACATGCTCGATCCGGCGGTCCTGCGGCCGGGGCGCTTCGATGAAATCATCGACATCGCCCTGCCCGACCGGGAGAGCCGCCGCCTGATCTTCGAGGTGCATCTGCGCAACAAGCCGCTGGCGCCGGGAGTCAGCGCCGGCTCGCTCGCCGCGGGCACGGAAGGTTTCAGCGGCGCCGATATCCAAGGCGTATGCACCAAGGCGGCCCTGCGCGCCGTGCGGCGCGCGGTGGCCGGCAGAATCGCCCAGCCCGCGGACGAAGCGCCGGTCGTCGTCGAGCCCGGCGACCTGGAAACGGCTCTGAAGGAAGCTGGGGTGAATGCCTAGCCCGGATATCTCACAGGTGTTTGCGTGTGATGAGGTGGCGCAGGCACTCATGCCGACGCGCCCTCGACACAGCAGGCACGAGTGCCCAATGCCACTTCGTTTTCGGAAACCGCAAATCCGACGAAACTTGTGGGGCAGGCTTTTCAGCCTGCGGACCCGCTTTCCAGCGGGTCCAGCCGGCCGGAAGGCCGGCTTGCGAACAGGATTGCCCGCCCCACAATCCATGCAGAATATCGATTTCACGAAAACTAAGTGGCATTGGGCACGAGTGCCTGCGCCACGTCGGCTGGCGGAGTGCGAGAAATGCGGGATAGCAGCGGGACTGTCTACTACTTGTATTGCCTGACACCGTGCGCCTGCGGCATCCCTGCCTCGGCTATCAGCGTGGATGGGAAACCGGGCGTCATGGCGCGTGCCTGCGGGGGAATTGGCGCGGTCTTCAGCCCGGTGGAGCTGGAAGAGTTCTGCGGCGAATCGGCCGACGCGCACTTACAGGACTTGGCTTGGCTGGGACCGCGGGTTTGCCGCCACGAAGCGGTCGTCGAGGAAGTCAATCACCGCGTCCCCGTGCTGCCGGCGCGTTTCGCGACCCTTTTTACTTCCTGGGACAGCTTCGAGCGGTTTGTTCTGGAACACCGGGAGGCCGTCACCCGGTTCTTCACCGGGCTCGGCGGCCAGCGCGAATGGGCCGTCAAGGGGTTGCTTGATCGCGGCCAGACGCTCCAAGGGCCGGGCTCGCCGGGCCGGCCCGCGGCGGATGAGCGGGCGCCGGCCGCTTCCCCCGGAGCGCGATATTTCGAGGAGAAGCGCATCCAGGCTCAGTGGCAACGGGATTTCAACCTCCGGCTGAAAGAATTCTGCCGGCGGGCGGCGGCGGCGCTGGCGGAACATGCCGGGAGTTTCCGGGAACGCAAAGTGCTGGCGCCGGTTACGGCGGAAACCGACGCCGAGGTCGTATGGAACTGGGCCTTCCTGGTCTCGCCGGCCGCCCTGGACGAGTTTCGGGAGTGTCTGGCGCGGCTCAATCGAGGTGCGGCGTTCCCCGGTTTGATCCTCACGCTGACCGGTCCGTGGCCTCCGTATAGTTTTGTTCCGGACCTTTCGGTTGGAGCGGCGACATGAGGCGCCTTCTCTACGGCATCGTCGAGCAGGATTTGGCGGGGTGCCCCCCGGCGCCGTGTCCCCCGGGAACTGGCTTCCTGACGGCGCACGGCCTGGCGGCTGCGGTTTCGGCCGTGGGAGAGATGAACTCTCCACCCAGCGTTGCCTCCCTGTTGGCCTTTGAGAGAGTGGTCGAGGCGATTCACGCCCGGCAGGCCGTCATTCCCCTGCGATACGGCTGCGTGATGGAAAACGAGTCCGCGGTCCTCAGCCTCTTGGAGGAGCACCACCAGGAGTACGGGGCGCGGCTAGCCCGGCTCCTGGGGATGACCGAGATGGGGATTCGCGTCCTGTGGCCGGCGCGCGCCGGGGTTCTCCCCAGCGTCCCGCCGTCCCCGGGAGCTCGCTACCTGGCGTCCTTGCGAAATCGCTACCCCTCCGCCAACGCCCCCGACGGGGAGGAGGCTGAACTGGCGGATCGGATCACCGGCTGGCTCTCTGGCTGCTTCACCGAGCAGCGGAGAGAGGTTTCGTCGTCCAGCCAGCGACGCCTCCTCTCGCTCTACTTTCTGACGCCGAGAACCGGTGTGGAACGGTTTCGGAGTCAGGCACGGAGTATCTGTCCGCCCAGCGGGGCGAAGCTATTACTAAGTGGGCCATGGCCGCCCTATAACTTCGCGGGGTCGCCTGAATGATTCTGTGGAACGGGCGCCATGGCGCGGATTCCGCCGTAGTACCTTCAAAACCAATGTTCCCAGCGCTATCCCTTGAAGTATCAGTCAGTTATTTCACAACGCGCTACCGGAGTGACTTGGCCTTTGACGTGCCAGTTAGATGGTAGGTCGAACATAAGTGAGACCCATTCGCGGTGGAAAGCCGGAAAGGAGAAAACATGGCAAAAGTAGCAAAGTCCACGGATTCCTCGAGCTTGGCGGAAGTTGTTGACCGCATTCTTGACAAGGGCATCGTCATCGACGCCTGGGTCAAGGTGTCGCTGGTCGGCATCGAACTACTCTCGGTGGAAGCTCGCGTTGTGATCGCTTCGGTGGAGACCTATCTGAAGTATGCCGAAGCCATCGGTCTGACCGCCAGCGCCGCGGCGCCGGCTTAGAACTGCGTCCGAACGAATTCCCGCCGCCGGCCGGAGGCCCGCCACAGGGCCTCTTCCGGCTTGGGAACCCAGGGACGCTAGAGAGAGGAAAGGAGCTTACCGTATGTTGACAGACGATATGACACGCTTGTGCGATGAGATCGTGGCGATGCGCAAGGCGCGCGGCAGTATGATGACCGAGTTGCAGCACGGCGCCAAGGGGCTGAAGCACAGCGTTACGAAGCTGTGCGCGCACTTCGGCCGTGTGCGCACCACCATGGCGAAACGAACCAAGACTGAACGCTTGGCTTTTTTGAACAACCTGAAGCGCTCGGTTGGCGCTCAGCGGCGCGATATGCGAAACGACTTGGCCGGCGCCCGCAGGGCCTGGGCCGGCAAGAGCTCGTAACGGCCCTCGGTGGGGACCGAAACTCAAGCGGGCGGGAGCTAATGGCCCGACAGCCATCGCCGCTCCTGTCCGGGCCCGCCGGCGGATTCGCCCGGTGGGTGGCCCAAGCGTTTGATTCAGGCCTCCCGCCAGCGGGTTCCATGGAAGAGAGTCACCTGACGGGAGGAAAGAAATGGGTGTATTGACGGTAACGATGACGGGGTTGCGAGACCAGATTGTGTCCTCGCGCCAGGCCCGAGTGGCCTTGCGGGGCGACTTGGTTCGCCAGACCGGCGAGCGGCGCCTGCGGGTATCGGCTTTGTGCGCCGGATTCGCGCGCGACCGCGCGGGCGCCCACCGCGCTTGGTTTGGTCCGAAGCTGGTCGAAGGCCAGACCGCGGAGAGACCCCAGCCGCGCAGGCACGAGCCTGCTCCTGAGCCGGTCTCGGCGCCGGCTGCGCAACCGTCTGGGGCGCCCTTGCCGCGGGCCAAGGGGCGGTTCTTCAAGGGATTCAAGAAGCACTGATTCCTGCCGGTCTAAAGGTGAGCATTCCTGCCGGTCTAAAGGTGAGCATTCCGATGGTGGATACAATCAGCAAAGACCTCGCGGACATGGTCGTCCGAGTCCAGCCACAGGGGGACGATGTGGTGCCCGAGGCCAGTGAGGAGTTCGTGGCAACCCCGCATATCCAGGCTTTGGCGGAAAGAGCGCTGGCGTACCTGGAAGTGGGTTATCCGGTGCACTTTGCCGGCGCGGCGGGAACCGGGAAAACCACCCTGGCCTTCCACGTGGCGGCCAAACTCGGCCGTCCGGTCACTCTGATTCACGGGGACGATGAGTTTGGCAGCTCGGACTTGATCGGCAAGGACGCCGGTTACCGCAAGTCCAAGCTGATCGACAACTACATCCATTCCGTGCTGAAGACCGAAGAGAACATGAACACCCTGTGGGTAGATAATCGGCTGACCACGGCGTGCGCCAACGGGAACACTCTCATCTACGACGAGTTCAACCGCTCCCGCCCCGAAGCCAATAACGCTTTGCTGAGCGTGTTGGAGGAGAAAATCCTGAATCTCCCGGCCCTGCGGCCAAGCGGCGCGGGGTACCTGGAAGTCCATCCGGACTTCCGGGCCATCTTCACCTCCAACCCGGAGGAGTATGCCGGGGTTCACAAGACCCAGGACGCTCTGATGGACCGGCTGATCACGCTCAACCTGGGCAACTTCGACCGCGAGACGGAGATCCAGATCGGAATGGCCAAATCGGGTGTCGCCCGCGGGGACGCCGAGGTCATCGTGGACATCGTCCGCGAATTGCGGGGCACCGGCGTCAATAATCACCGGCCGACCATTCGCGCTACCATCGTGATCGCCAAAATTCTGGTCCACCGGCGGGCGCATGCGCGGCTGGACGACGCGGTATTCCAGTGGGTCTGCCGCGACGTTCTCTCGACCGAGACGGCCAAGGTCACGCGGGATGGGGAGTCGTTGATGCCTCATAAGATCGACGAAGCCATCGCCCGAATCTGCGGCGCCTCTTTCCAGCCGCGCAGAAGCGACCCCCGGCCCGTCTCCCGAGACCATGGAAAGGAGTGATGTCATGGCCATCCCCACGAAAGGTCTAACCAACATTCGCACCCTCTCCGGCCGGGTCGACCAGGTCTCCCTGCCCTACCGCAGCTACATGCAGATCACCTGCCTGGAGATGGAAAAGGCCCGGCGCGATATGGAGCGCAAGAGCGCCAGCCGGCGCATCGCCCTGATCGACGCTCGTCTGGATGAGATCGAGAAGGCCAAGCAGGACCTGTTCCAGGCGGTGGCGACGCGGGGCCAGGGGATGCCGGGGGACCTGCCCGGCCTCGACCTGAAACCCGCGCCCCGCCGCAGCGCGGGCGGATTCAAGATCCGTTACTGAAGGAAACCGACCATGCTGACGCTCCGGACCTCCGCCCACATCCCCACCCACCAGCATTGCCGAAGCTTCCGTCGAATCCCCACTTCCACCGGTGCGCTCCGGACGCGGGCCGGAGGGCGGCGTCGGCTTCAGGAATGGACCCGGCTGTTCGACGCCGAGCTGCGGCGTCTCTGGCTGGACGATCGATGGAGCGCGCATGTCGGGCGCGTCCAATCCAGACAATCGAGGAGGCAGCCATGAAGGACTCTGTCTGTGCGGCAGTCTCGGACAGCCCCGCCACGGAGCCGGCGGTGCCGGTGGCCAGCGGGAGAAACTATCTGTACGCCATCGTGGCGGGGGGTGAACCACGGTTCTATCCATCTTTGGGCATCGACGGGAGCGACGTGTACACCATTGCCGAGGGTCGCGTGGCCGCTGTGGTCGGCGGTTTGTCTGCTTCTAAGATCCGTCCGCAACGCGCCAACCTGGCGGCCCACCAGGCGGTGCTCAAGTGTCTGATGGCCGATACCACCCCGCTGCCCATGGCCTTCGGCACCATTGCCGCCAGCCCGCAGGCCATCCGCGGAATCCTGGCCCGGAATCAGCGGGCCTTCGAGGAGCAGCTCCAACGCGTGGCCGGAAAAGTGGAAATGGGGTTGCGCGTCGCCTGGGACGTGCCCAATATCTTCGAGTATTTCGTCAACACGCACGCGGAGCTGCGCCTGGCGCGGGACCGCCTGGTGGGCGCCCGCCACGAGTTCACCCAGGAAGAGAAGATCGAGCTGGGCCGCATGTTCGACCGCCTGCTCCACGACGACCGGGAGGACCACACCCGCAAGGTCGAGCACGTGCTGGCCCCGGTGTGCGCGGAATTCAAGGCCAACCAGTGCCGCAATGAGCACGAGGTCATGAACCTGGCATGCCTGGTGCGGCGCGACCGGCAGGAAGAGTTCTCCGCCGGCGTGTTCGCGGCCGCCAAGCGGTTCGACAACAATTTCGCCTTCGACTATAGCGGGCCCTGGGCGCCGCACAACTTCGTCGAACTCGAGCTCGACCTGGAACCGTGAATGCTGCTGGTGGACGATATCCTCTTTTTCCCGGTCACCAGTATTCTCTGGATCTTCCGGGAAATCGGCAAGGTCGCCCAGGATGAGCTGGCTGGCGAAGCCCAGTCCGTCACCGAACAACTGAGACTCCTCTACATGCAACTGGAAACCGGCGGGATCACCGAACCACAGTTCGATGCCCAAGAGAAGCTCTTGCTGGACCGGCTCGACGCCATCGAAAGTCGTCTGAAAGGCGAGGAAGAAGATGAGGAACCCGACATCGCGGCGATGGGCGGCGAGACTCGAAATCCGTAAGCGGCGCGGGAGATCGGCATGAGCCGGCGGATGCCATCATTTTTCGACAAGCCGGGCCTCCGGCTCCTGCTGTTCGGCGGCAAAGGCGGGGTGGGCAAGACCACCTGCGCCACGGCGGCGGCGCTGCGCCTGTCCGCGCTCGCCCCGAGCCGGTCTTGGCTGTTGGTTTCCACCGACCCGGCCCACTCCATACGGGACAGCCTGGCCGGTCATGTGCCCTCGGGCAATCTCCAAGTGCTGGAGCTTGACGCCCAGCAACACCTCGCTCGATTCCGCGAGCGGAACGGCGCCATGCTGCGGGAGATTGCCGCCGCCGGCACCTTCCTGGACGATGAGGACATCAATCGGTTCCTGAGCCTCTCTCTGCCCGGTCTCGACGAGTTGATGGCTTTCTTCGAGATCTCTTCCTGGGTGGAGGCCCGCCAGTACGACTGCATCGTGGTGGATACCGCGCCCAGCGGCCATACCCTGCGCCTGTTGGCCATGCCCGAACTGATCGGGCGTTGGCTCGACATGTTGGAGGTGCTGCTGGCCAAGCGCCGGTGCATGCGGCGGGTGTTCAGCCGGGATACCAGCCCGGACCGCCTCGACCTGTTTGTCGCCGGGTGGAAGTCCTCGCTCGAGCGGACCGAGAAGCTGCTGCGCGATCCGGCGCGCACCGAGTTCGTCCCCGTTACGATTGCCGAGCCGCTGAGCGTTCACGAGACCCTGGCGCTGTTCCACGAGCTGCTGGGCCGGAAAATGCCGGTATCCGAGCTGATCGTGAATCAACTCCACCTGGAGTGCGATTGCCCCGCCTGTTCGGCCGCCGGCTCGGCCGAACAGATCCAGATCCAACGGCTCCTGGCCGGACTCGAGGTCCCTTGTCCGGCCTGGGGAATCGGACTGTTGGCGGAAGAGGTTCGCGGGCTGGAGTTGCTATCCGGATTCTGGGACCACGCGCGGCCCCTCGCGCCAGGGCCGGCCGGTGCGGCCAGACAGGGCTTGTCCCGCCAGCCGGCCGTGCTGCGTCCGGCTGCGCATCCCTCCGGGCGGATGCAGTTTGTCCTGCTGGCCGGCAAAGGCGGCGTGGGCAAGACGACGCTCTCCTGCGCCACCGCCATGCGGCTGGCCCGCGACTTCCCCGGGAAGCGGGTGCTGCTCTTCTCTACCGATCCGGCGCACTCGCTCTCCGCCTGCCTCGAAGCGAAAATCGGCTCCCGCCCGGCGGTGGTCTTCCCCGGCCTGACCGCCATGGAAATCGACGCCAAGGCGGAGTTTGAAAAACTGAAAACGCGTTACGCCGAGGACTTGCAGCGCTTTCTCGACTCCGTTTCCCGCGGCTTCGACTTGACCTTCGACCGCGTGGTTCTCGAGCGCATGTTGGACCTGTCGCCGCCTGGCCTGGATGAGGTCATGGCGCTCACGCGAATCCTCGAGTTCCTGGCCCGGGATTGCTACGATCTCTTCGTCCTGGATTGCGCTTCCACCGGCCACTTGGTCCGCCTGCTGGAACTTCCGGAGATCGTCAACCAGTGGCTGAAGGCCTTCTTCAGCCTCTTTCTCAAGTACGAGCGCATCCTGCGATTGCCGGGATTCGCCGACGACCTGGTGGGGATCTCCCGGAACTTGAAGAAACTTCGGGAACTGCTTCAGAATCCGGCCGCCTCCGCGCTTTATGCGGTGAGCATCCCCACCCGGATGGCGCTCGAGGAAACCAAGGACCTGGTGGCAGCCTGCCGCCGGATGGGCATTGCCGTCCCGCTCGTGTTCCTGAACCTGTTGACGCCGCCGTGCGATTGCCGCTTGTGTTCGAGCTGGCAGCGGCGGGAACGGGCGGTGGTCGAGGATTTCCGGCAGGCGTTCCCCGAGAAACAGCAGACCCTGATATACAGACAGCCGGAAATCGCCGGGCGGGAGCAGTTGAACAGGCTCGGGCAGTGCCTGTACCAGCCCGCCAGGCTGGAGATCGCCAGACCGGAGTTGGTCGCACCGGAGATGGCCACACCGGAGTTGGTCAGCCAGTGATCGATTGCCAGGCCACAGCCGAAGCAGACAGGTTCCTGCCTGAACTATGCGCACTGGAGGAAAGCGAACGAGTTTCGATCTGCGAGGTCCTCGACCGCGTGCTCAACAAGGGTGTCGTGGTGGCCGGCGAGGTGACCATTTCGGTCGCCGACGTGGACCTCCTCTATCTGGGCCTGCAACTGGTCTTGACCTCCATCGAGACCGCGCGCGAGAGCCTGGGGAACGGGCGGCGGGGAGCCGGTTTGGCGCTTGAAATCGGAAAGGGGAAGACCAATGGAAGCGGTCGCAACCACGCGGGTCGAGTCTGAATCGATCCGCGACTTTGCCCTCGTGATGCAGCAGGACGACAAAATCCAGCCGCGGGCGCGGCACCACGGAACTCCGGGCCGGGGCCGCCTGGATTTGGATCCGGAGCGTTTGAAAAACGGTCTCGGACAACTGGTCCTCACGGTGGTGAAGCTCTTGCACGAAGTGCTCGAGCGCCAGGCGCTCCGGCGCATCGAGGCCGGCTCGCTCACCGCGGAACAGATCGAGCGGCTGGGCCTCACCTTGATGGGCCAGGCGGAAGAAATCGATCGCTTGCGAAGAGAGTTCAACCTCGAAGAGGACGATCTGAACCTCGATCTCGGTCCCTTAGGGAGGCTCTTCTAGAACAGGAGATTCATCATGCCCCAACAGGCAGTTACGCACGCGTTGCAGAGTTCCACTCTATCCGATGTCCTGGAGCGGGTGCTGGACAAAGGCATTGTCATCGCCGGCGACATCAAGATCAAGCTGGTGGACATTGAGTTGCTTTCCATTCAGATCCGCCTGGTGATCTGTTCGGTGGACAAGGCCAAGGAGATGGGCATGGATTGGTGGGTCAACAACCCCGTTTTTTGCAGCCAGGCTCCTCCAGGACAACTGGAAGCTTCTCTTTCCAAGCTCGACGAGAGGCTGGCCAGGCTGGAGGCTTCCGCGCCGCGCGAGGCGGTCCCCGCTTGAGCTTCTCTGGTAAAATCGGCCTGGAAGCCATTCTTGGCCGGTGCTGGGCGCGGGCTTCAAACCCGTTGTGCGGTATTTTGTGCCGCGGGTGGGTTCGACCCCCACTGGCTTCCGCCAACTATCTAGCCTATTTTCAATAATTTAGCGGCTCGTTTTCCAATTGTACCAGTTTTTGTACCAAAATCCAGCTTGGAAGTGGCCGCGTCAAGCACCCGTTGGAAGCTTTCCACGAACGGCGCATAGTGCTTCTCCGTGGTCTTGATGCTGGTGTGACCGAGCAGCAATTGGACCGTGTGCAGGTTCTCTCCCTTCTCCAAAAGCGAGACGGAAAATGTGTCGCGGAACCTGTGCGGGTGGCCCTTGACCTTCGCCACGGCCAGCACGCGCGAAATGGTCTTCCGCGCGTTCCCGATGGCCGTGTAAAGCTTCGAGGCGTCGTTCCAAAAGAAGTACTCCCCGTCGCCAGGTAACGCCGCCAGCGCTTCCGTAGCAGGTTTCCCGAGCCGAACGTGCAGCGGGACGCCGGTCTTCATAACCCGCAGCGAGAGCTTGCCGGTCGCCAGGTCCACGGCCGCGCGCTTCAGTTGGATGGTGTCGGATATCCGCATCCCCGAGTAGAGCATCACCAGGCACATGGCCCGCGCCCGCGCCCTGGTGCGCTCCACCGTCTGCGGGTTATCGTCTTCGATCTTGCCGCACCTCTCGAGGATCTGGTCTGCTTCATCACGGCCAAAGGGCACGGTAGGGGGTCCGTCTTCCCGCGGCGGTTCAAGCTCCTGGGCGAAATTCTCAGGCATCCATCCCCGCTTCTTTTAGAAGGCACGGAACGTGCGCAATGTCTCCAGTTCCTTGCTGCTGGTGGACGGCTTTATCTTGCGGCCGGCGCGAAAGTCCATCAGCGCCCCGAGGTCAATTCCATCCATCGCGTGAATCCCTCTGGACGCGCAGAAGGCCGACAGATGCGCCAGCGTCTTGGTGTAGCTCCTGACGGTGGAGTCCGCAAGGTTCCGCGCCCGGCAGTCGCCCAGATAAGACTGTACGCACTCATCGACGTTGACCACGGCGCCGGCCTGTTGCGGCTTCGCTTCCCACTGTTCAACGCGCTTGACGGCGCGCGCCCAGTCGCGCAGTCCGGCCGGCTGGCGAAAGCGTTTCCCGTTCAAGTCCCCCGGCGCACCAGATCGGGCAAGAGCATCTGGTGTAGTTCTGGCCCTTCGCTCGGTGCGGGCATTTACGGAGGTGACGGCGCTAGAGGTTCAGCATGTTTTACCCGGCTTTAGCATTTCGCCGGCGCTTCCGCCAGGGCGGACAGCCGCGGGGCTCGGAGGCCATGCGAAGAAGAACTTATGAAGAAGAGATGGTTGAGTTTTCTCTCCGCGGCAGTGGCCGGGCGGCCTATTTCACGCCACGCCTGCGAAGGAGCAGCGCGAGGGCACCGCCGGCCATCAACGACAGGCCACAGGGTTCCGGAACCTCCTCGAGCGCCTGATAAGAGGTGCCGGCCTGGTTCAGGGTGAAGTAGCCGGCCATGTAGCCTGCGTTGTCAATTGCGAGAATCGAAGTGCCCCAGCCCCCCGCGTAATCCGGAATCAGGGTCTCGATTTTGGTAAAGGTGTCGTACGCATACGGGTGCGTTATCCCGGAACCGTCAAGATAATAAGCGCCGACGGCCACTCCGTTACCGCTGATGCCGTTCAGGTCGCCATAGGTGTACCCATAGTTCGGGTACGGGACTGGTGTGTAGTTCGTCCCGTCGTACGTGAAGCCCACCCAGCTAGGCACGGAATAGTTGCCGATCAGCAGACCGCCATCATCGATTCCTTGAAAATACGTGTTCGGGTAGGTATACCCGGGATCGTCAGGCAGCACAGTGAAGCTGCCGCCGTTGTAAACGAAATTGCCTGCGCTGTCGTAGCCGACGATCTCGTCGGAGTTGTTGATGCCCGCCAGCATGGTGCCTGTGTTCAACGGACGGTCCACAGTGGTGAACGTGCCGGTGATATCGGTAAAGCCATGCTGGCCGGAGGCGTCGCTGTAGTACCCGATGATCTCGCCCGAGTCGTTGACGCCTGTTACAGACGTGTCAGTCACGCCGGAGAAGGGGACGGTAATCTCGGTATACACGCCGCCTTGATAGACGAAGCCGTTGGAATGGCCGCTAGGGTCGGTGAAGTAGCCCACGACCTCGCCGTTGTTGTTGATACCGGTGGCCGCGGAGTTGACCACCGTGCAGCCCCCGCAGGACACGTTCAGGACAATGTAGTCGGCCGAAGCCGGCGTGACGAACGCGGCCATAACAGCCAAGGCCGCAATGCAGTGTAGTCCGCGCATGGTCCCTGATTCCTCCCGAAGAGATCGGTTTCAAAACCACCCGACTGCGCCCGTTTCCCCGTCGCGATCCGGTTCCGTCAAGAACTGGATTTCAGTCAGGAGCCGCATTTCGCCGTCTCAAGCCAGGATTTCCATTTTGCCATCCTGGCCCGGTTTCGATTATACATCCAACCGCATCTTTTGGAGCTATTTTTCTCATTTCCCCATCCCGAACGACTGCGGCGGCCCGGGAGGGGCCAACTCCGGCTCTTCCCGGTACAGAAGAACCCGGAAGTGCCCCATTTCAACCAGAATTTCCATTTTGGCTCCCGGCTTTTGAGTATTGTACACCCAGCAGCCAACTTTTGATCCTCCGAAGTGCAGTTGTTTGCAGTTTCCTTCTTTGGGAGCCATTGCCGAAGTCCGACAGCGTCTTTCTGGGTGGAATCGTGGAGCGCGATTCCACTTTCTTGAGCGAGGCGTGCCCATCGCTGCGTTCCCCAGGCTCGCCAGAATCGCCTAAAGCCTTGGCCAGAGGCCACGACAGCGGCTAGGACGCGTCGGAAGCTCGCGGGAAGGTGTACACCACGCCGGCACGGCGAGCATAACGCCCGCCGATAAGCGGTATGCGCCTTTCAAGGTATCAGCGGAATACGTCAGTAAGCATCACCCGGTTGCAGGAGGGTATTACGTCGCTTACAAAGATGGGTACAAGTCTTTTTCGCCAGTGAAAGCATTTGAGGACGGCTATACGTTAGTAAAATAATGAATCCAGCCCCAAGTTCTCAGAGCGCGAATGAGAAAACCGATTTCGCTGCTAAGGAAAAAGGAACCAGTCCACTGGCTTCTCCCCCTTCTCGCCCCTAATCGGTGGATGAGGGGAAACCGTAACTGCGCCGAATCCTATCCTGATAGACCGTGCTCCTGCATATACCGAAGGGTCATCCATACGAACAGGGCTTTGTCGTGAGTATGGTATAAGCTGCAAAAAACAACCGCACGGCTGTCCATCCAGGAGGTCGGAGAATCCGAAACAGGAGTCCCGAAGGAGTCCTTGCAGAGCGTCTGAAAGTCAGCCGTGCCTCCAATGGCCATCATCTCACTCAGGAGAACTTGGAACGCGACCATCTCAAGGATATCGTCCTTGAAGTACAGATATGCCGAGGTCCCTGACATCTCAGAAGAACCGCGGCTCGTGTCCAAATTGGCCCATACCGGAAATCTGCCGCCGAAGCGGGAGATCTCGCAGTTCTTAGCCCAATAGATGACGTATCCGCTGGGGGGCTTCATCGCCAGGCGATTCAGCAGTCCGAGCTTCTCGCATCTTGCCGATGCGAGTTTCTTGACCTCCAGCGGTTCGCTCAGTGAGAAAGCCACGCCATTGACATGCAGGTCGATGTCCATAATGCCCGAGATAATAGCACCCCGCACGCCGCGCGGTGGCATAATCGGACCATGAACTCCTGGGGCGATACGGGAGAGTATTTTTAATTGAGCGGCAGAATAGGTCTATGCATAATTTCATTCGCCGGGCTATGATGGACGCCATCCGTTATCATCCAGATCGCGAGGACGAGACCCGCGCGTATGTGCAGGCGTTGTTGGACGACACTACATCGCCCGGCGACCCCTACGAGATCGCAGTTGAGATTCGGAGGAGGTTTCCCCCGCCGCCTCCGAAGCCACCGCGCGGTTCTGGGGGCGGCCGAGGCCGAAGGCGCGATTCACGTCGATGGGTCTTCGTGAATCGAAGCGCGCCCTGTACGTGTTTTTGTAGGGTAAAACCGCGAATCGTGCGATCAGCGCGAAACCTGCGACTTTTGTTTTCAGCAACTTGCCTGTTTTCAACAGTAGAGCGCAAGTCGACCCCCACTGGCTTTCGCCACCTGCTCCTCTAACTTCGGAAAACACCGGACTACTACCCAAATTCAGTCCGAAACCGCGTTTCCCGCCCGGTATCCTTCGGGTAGGCCGCCATGAAGTGGTTTCTGATCGTTTCCGCGGTTGCGCTGGCCGGCCAGGCGGCCGTGCGCGCCGACGCCGAGGGGGACCGCGCGGACACCTCGCGCGGCGTGGTCACGCTGCCGTCAGTGGGGGGCAGATCTGAAGCCGTCCCTGGCGTCGTAATCACTTTGCCCGCTCCCCCCGCGCCGATTGCCGCGCCCGAGGCCGAGCCTCCAAAGGTTACCGAAACTGCCGTCCCGCGGATTCCTCCAGCCAGCGACGACCACCCGCCGGTTCTGCGCCGGCCCGCGCCGATTGCCGCGCCCGAGGCCGAGCCTCCAAAGGTTACCGAAACTGCCGTCCCGCGGATTCCTCCAGCCAGCGACGACCACCCGCCGGTTCTGCGGCGGGCCGCGCGCGTGTATCCCGCAGGGTTCGACAGCGACAGCGCCCTGTTCTGCCAGGCCATGATCGGTCTGTGGACCGAAGCCGACGCCCAGGCCTTGCTCGGGGAACCCTCGCGCCAGCGGCTCGCCATTGGCGAAGATCCGTCGGAAACCGGCCTCATCTTCGCTTTCGCCGACCCTACCGGACACTACCAGGAGTTGGAACTGGATTTCGCCAACACAACTGGCGTCTTACGAGGCGTTTTTGCATATCCGCGGAAGATGACGTGGCAGGAATGCCGCCGCCTTTGGGGCGCCCATGTCGCCGCCCGCAAGGCGAACCAGGGACGGACCTTTTATTCCTACCTGAATCGCCGGTTGGATGTCCTGGTGGACCCCGCCGGCAAGGTGATCAGCCTGGGTCTGTACTGATCCGGCTGGCCTTGTCCGTCCGTAAATTATCGTAAAGAAACCGCAACCTGGAGCCCCCCTGGGGCGTTTAATACGTAAGGTGAAGTTTCACTGCGCCGAGAATAGGCGTATAGTGTAGCTATATAGGAGTTGTCGGAAAATGAGACGTCTTTCCGCATTGCCCGTGGCAGTTCTGGCCGCACTCGGCCTGCTCGCGCCGGGCGCCTTCGCCGACGATAAGAAGAAAGATCCCGAGGCGATTGGCGACCGCGACGTTGGCAAGGGCGTAAACTTCTACTCCCTCGAGAAGGAGATCGCTCTCGGCAAACAACTGGCGCAAGAGGTGGAGCGCCAGGCGAAGATCATCGACGACCCCATCATCGCGGAGTACGTAAACCGCGTGGGTCAAAACCTGGTCCGCAACTCGGACGCCAAAGTGCCGTTCACCATCAAAGTGCTGGATTCCGAAGAGGTGAATGCCTTTGCCCTGCCCGGCGGGTTTTTCTTTGTGAACTCCGGCCTCGTCCTGAAAGCCGATACCGAAGCCGAGCTGGCCGGCGTGATGGCGCACGAAATCGCGCACGTGGCCGCGCGCCACGGCACACGGCAGGCCACCCGCGGGGAGCTCATCAACATCGGCACCATTCCGCTGATCTTCATGGGCGGATGGACCGGTTATATCATCCGGCAAGGCGCCGGCTTGGCCATCCCCATGGGCTTTCTGCAATTTACCAAGGCGTTCGAAAGGGAAGCCGACTACCTGGGTTTGCAGTATCTCTACAAGTCCGGCTACGATCCCACCGCGTTTATCGACTTCTTCGAGAAAATCCAGACCCTCGAGAAGAAGAAGCCCGGCACCATGGCCAAGGTTTTCTCCACGCATCCCATGACGGACGACCGCATCAAGTCCGCCCAGGTCGAGATTGATAAGATCCTGGTGGCCAAGCCCGAGTACGTGGTGAACACTTCCGAGTTCAACGATGTGAAGGGCCGGCTGAACATGCTGCACAACCGCCGCAAGGTGGATACCAACAAGGACGACGGCCGTCCGCGCCTGCGCCGCGCCCCCGGTAGCGGCAACGGACCGGTGGACCAGAACGAGGACGGCACCACGCCCAAGACGGACCAGGACGAGCGCCCCACCCTCAAGCGCCGCGACGGCTGAGAGATTGCGCCTCCAAGCATCGGTACGCGCGCCGCGCCACGATTAGTTCTTCGTTGGTGGCCAGCGCTAGCACAGTGACGCTCGAGTCCTCCGCCGAAACCATCCGGTCTCCGCTTCCGGATTCGTTCTTCGTCCGGTCCAGCCGCATCCCCAGGAATTCCAGCCCTTCGCAGCAGGCCCATCGCAGCCGGGCGGAGTTCTCGCCGATCCCGCCCGTGAACGCCACGGCCTCCAATCCGCCCATGGCCGCCGCGAACGCTCCGATGGTCTTCTTCACCTCGTACACCAAGACCTTGAGGGCCAGCCCGGCGCGGCGGCTGCCCTCGGCCGCGGCGGCCTCCAGGTCGCGCACATCGCCCCCCTCGACGCCCGAAAGGCCCGCCAAGCCGCCGCCCTTGGCAAGCTGGCCGCGAACGTCTGCGGCACTCCATCCGTGGCGCTCCATCATGTAGAGCACCGCGAACACGTCCAGGTCGCCGTGGCGCGTGGCGTTCTCCAGGCCCGACTGCGGTGAGAACCCCATGGTCGTGTCTACCGACCGTCCACGGTCGATCGCGCACATCGACGAGCTTCCCCCCAGGTGGCAGCTCACCAGCTTCATCTGCCGTCCCAACATCGCCGCCACGCGCTCGCCGATGTACTGGTGCGAGGCGCCGTGGAACCCGTACTTGGCCACGCCGTCTTCCAGCCAGGCGCCCGGAACGCCGTACAGCCGCGCGTGCTCCGGCATGGTGGCGTGGAACTCCGGCTCGAAGGCGGCCACCATCGGGACCCCCGGCATGGCCTGCCGGAAGGCTTCGATGGCCGTCAGGTAGATGGCGTTGTGCGTGGGCGCGGCGGGCAGGAACTGGCGCAGCGCTTCCACCACTCCCTCATCCACCACGAAAGTTCCGCGATACTGCGGGCCGCCATGCACCGCCTTGAGCGCCACCGCATCGATCGGCGTCCCGCCGGTCGAGATCCGCGCGATGGCGTCCCGGTAATTGCTCACGCGCTCCTGCCGGCCCTTCGCCAGCACTTTCTCGGAAGGCATTTCCAGAATCTGGTACTTCAGGGATGTGGTTCCCAGGTTGGGGATCAGCAGGTTCATGGCGCTTCAGTACACCAAGCCGAGTTGCTTGAGCGTCGCGCCCGGTTCTTCGCCCTCGAACTTCGTCAGCGATGCCTTTTCACGGCCGTTCTCCAGGGCCACGCCCGCCGGGGTGCCCGCGTAGGGGAAGACCTGTCTCAGCTTCTTGAGGTCGGTCGAAATGGCCGCTCTCAGACCGGTGTCCTGCAAGAACTGCGCCGCGTACTGCGGCTGCTGGATCGCAATGGCCACCACTTTCGTGTCGCCCCAATTAAAGTGCGACATGCGCCTGGCGGCGTCGAAACAGTGCATGCACTCCGGGTCGAAGAAATACAGGAAGATCTTGCCATGTTCGAGCGAGTACGGCTGGCCGTCCACCACGATGGTCTCCGGCGCCTTCACGCCGGTCTGCCGCACGGCAGCCACTCCGTAGGAAACCAGCGCGAATACCACCACCGCGCCCAGAATCAGAATGGCGCTCCGGAGGCTTTCCGGCGGCCGCGACCAGATTCCCGCCACCACCGCCAGCAGCAGCATGAGGCCGTCGCCGATAAAGAAGCCCGGCCCCACCACCCGCTTCACCCACGGGAAGCAACTGCAATCTTCGCCGCGCAGCACGTTGTAATTCACCGCGAAATACGCCAGGAAGGCGAACAGCAGGATCCCGGTGAGAATCGAGCCCCAGCGCCGGAACCGCGGCACCAGCAACAGCACACCGCCCAGCGTCTCCACAATCCCGAACACCAGCGCGGCCGCCAGGCTCATCGACTCCGGCACCCTGGCCTGCGCCATGCGCACGGCCGCGCCTTGCGCGTCGGTGATTTTCCAAAGACCCGAGAGCAGGAACAGAAGCGAAAGCAGGATGGCGGCCACCCAGCTCAGCGCGGTTTTCCAGCCCGGCAACTCCAGCGAGCCAAGCCCTCCCCGCGGCTGTGCCATACTGTCGGTCATGGTCCTCATTGTAGCCCTTTCATCGATTTGGAAGGGGCTGGCGCTGGCCGGGGTTCTGCTGGCCGCGCCCACCGGCGTCGAGCTGGTGGATGAGGTGTACCAGATCCCCGCCGGCCAGTGGCGGTACATCGAGGTCAGTCTCAAACAGCAGCCGGCCCTGGTTTCCGCCACCTTCCAGGTGCTGACTGGCTCCCCGCCGGCGCGCATCGCTTTGATGCGCAGACAGGATCTCGAACGGCTGCGCGATGGCCAACCGCACGGCGTCATGGCGGTGACGCCCCTGGCTTCACACGGCAATCTCTCCTACTACGTTCACTGGCCCGACGACTACGCCATCGTAGTGGATAACCGCGCCGCCCAACCCTCCGCTGTCCATCTGCGCATCTCGCTCGAATTTGGGAGCGGGCCGGGGCCGGCCGTGACGCGCCTCTCGGCGCGGCGGCAGCTCGCCGTGATTCTCATTAGCTTCGCCGTCTTCTTCGGGATTGTGAGCTTCTCGGCGCGGTGCCTGTGGCGCGTGGTCAAGGGTCCCCCAGTCAACGGCGATTGACCGGAGGTCATTGCCACGGTTTACGAACTAGCGGACTTGGGCGTAACCGCGATGCCGATTCAATCGCAGACCGGCCCCGTCAACTCTACAATGGGGAAGCTTCTCTGGGCCATCCAGGCGTGGTATGCCGCGACGGAGGGTTACAGCCTTTCCAATTCAGCAGCCGCAACGGCAGCGCGTACACCAGCCAGTGGTTGAACGGGAAAGAGATCGTCGCCACCGGCCGGTACAGCCCCGCAGGCCGATGGGCCAGTATTCCTGGTGCAGGATCAGGTTCAGGTTTTCGACGGTGGCTCCTCGAATACGCGGATCATCCAGCATGATCGCCGGCGAATCCTGGGCAAAACCCATGCCTAATGAATTCGCGTACGCCAGCAGCGTGATGCCGGAAGTTCAGCCGGCCTGCTCAGAAGGCCGGCCCGTCCGGCAGCACGGATCGGAACGGGGCCGCGGGGCACGCATAGCGCTCCATCGCGGTCTGCTGGATCTCGCGCGCCCGATCGGTTTTCCGCGCTTCGAGAAACGCCTGTGCGAGGTCCACCGACGCCTCGCAGAGGTCATTGCGCACGCGCGGACACGTCACATCGAGCGCGGGTAGACCGCGTGAGTAGTCGATCGCACAGGAGCCGCCCGGAATTCTCCGGTACAAGTCCCGCAAGGCAAACATGGTGCCGGGATCGTTCGGGCTCACCAGGGTCTTCTCGACGAGCGCGATCGCCGCCTGTTCCGGATTGCCGCTGGCCAGGTACCCTTCCCAAATTGCGTCGTAGGACAGCGTCGCGGCGGGATTCAAGCTCCTTGCGTGCCGGTAGGCTTCCAGCGCTTCGGCGTTAAGCCCCAGCCTGGCGTAGGCCCCCCCCAGGTTCCAGTACAGTAGCAGGAACCCGAAACGGGCCGTGAAGGGCTTTCCGTGCGCGAGGAGATCTTCGTCGTACTTCTTCTCCCCTGCCCGGTCGGCCTCCCGGGCGCGCAGCAGCACGGCGAGTGATTCCCGATACAAAGCGCGCCCCTGCGCTGTCAACATGCCCCCCATTAATTCGCCTTTGGCCCCGTAGTACACTCCCAGGTTGTTCGGAGTCAACACACGAATTAGCTCTGGCGGCAGCGAGCGGACGATGCCCCATGCAGTCTCCGATTCCTGAATCGCCCGGTCCATATTGCGCACAGGGTCTTGCGTGTAAAGTGTGTCGGCCAGATTCGCGCGCAGCCTGGAGCTGTGCGGCGCCACCTGGACGTCCGTGGATGCCAGCGTCAAATCGTCTTTCCAAGCGTAGTTCCGTGCCAAGGTACGAAACGTGAACAGTGCGATGACAGCCGTTAAGACAGCCGCTGTGAGCCGCTCCCGCCCCAGACGATGCGCTAGCGCCGCTACGGCGATCGCAAACCCCACGGACGGCAGATACAAGAACCGCTCGCCCAGGATGGA
>JBEKSR010000074.1:0-24085 GCA_049516835.1 Bryobacteraceae bacterium
ACGGCTGACCACGCATGACTCGGGGCCAAGACGGCTCGCTACGCCTTTCTTGTACGGCTCTCTCATCCGCTACTCAATGCCGGTTTATCCCGGCGCTCCAAGCTAAAGCATGCCCCACCAAAGTGGGGCATGCTTTAGCTTTTGCCCATGCCACAAGGAACTGCGTGCCTGCCCCTTTCAAGTCGCGCACCTTCGGCGCCCGCCCTACTTGTATCCCTCCATCAGCTTCCAGCCTGCCTCGACGAAGAAGGAGAGGGTGCGCTGGGTCACGCCGTAGCCGATGAACTCCTTCGGGGACATGCCCTCCGGCTCGTAGGCCTTCACGAACTCGGGCATCTGGCGAAGCCGCTCGAGGGCGTCGGGCGGCACTTCCCGGTCGATTCGCTCCTCGCGAGGGTGGTCGTCCTTCACGAACCAGGCCTGCGGTCCCGGAGCGATCGACATAATGACGTCGGCGCCGGCCAGCTCCGTCAAGTGGTACGGTCCGCGCAGCGCCGCAACCAGCAGCTCCGACTCGTAGCCCCGCTCCCGGTAGAGCTGGTAAGCGCGCTTGGTGCACGCCAGGCCGGACCAGCGGATGTCGGACTCACTGACATTGGGGTGGGCATCGTGCGCCACCTCGCGAAGATAATCGTCCAAGCGGCCGATCATGATCACCGAGTAGCAGCGGCCCGGCTTGATCCCCTTCGCCTTGGCCCGGGCAATACCTTTGCGGTGCCGCTCGGCGATGGCCAGCACCTGCGGGACGGTGAAGCTGACCGTGAGCGCGGTGGTGATTCCCTCGGCGATGCAGTCCTCCTCCACGTCCAGGCCCGACAAGGCGCCCGGCAGCTTGACCGCGATGTTGGGCGCCCACTGGTGGAAGCGCCTGGCCATGGCCAGCATGGCCGCCCGGTCGCCCGTGCGCGACGGGTTGACTTGAGCGCACACGTATCCCGTCGCCCCGCCCGTCCGCTGGTACTCCGGGAGCAGCATCCCGGCGCATCGCGTGACCACGATCTTCATCAGGGCCTCGGCCTGCTGTTCCGCCGGCAAACGCTGCGCGATGACGGCCTCGATTTCCTGGTCGCCCTTAGGCCGGCACTTGGCGAGAGCGACGCTTGATAGATACGGATTGCAGGTGACCCCGACCGCCCCGCGCTCCAGCGCCACACTCAACTCGCCGACATCGGCCGAGTCGTGCCACCAGCTCGTCTTCGTATTCGTGATGACCCAATTCAGGTATGTGTTGTCATTCATGATCGATATCCCGTCGGAACCACGCCAACTACATGTCCAGTTCCTGGTGCGCGTAAGCGATCGAGCGGTTGTTCAGGTCGTCCTCGAGTTTGACCTGTTCCGCCAGGCTCAGCCCGGTAGTCCTCGGCAGCGGCTGCTTGGGGGGATTCTTGCGCACGAGATCCAACATGTGGGCCAACTGGCGGCCCGGCAGCGGGCTGACGGTGTCGTCGAACGTCGCCCAGTACTTCTGCGTGTACACCGGAATCTTCAAGGGATCCCGCGTGATCATCTCCAGCGCGAAGATCATGTTCGGGTCCTTCTGCCGCAGAATCTGGACCATTCCCTTTAGGTCCAGCATCCCCGTTCCCATGACCACTTCGGACAGCAGGAAGCCGTCTTCGTAAGGTTCCACCGCCATGTCCTTGATGTGCGCGAAGATCGTGTAGGGGGCCAGCGCCTTGCAGGTTTCCATTGGATCTTCGCACAGCGACATGTTGTTGCCGAAGTCCAGGCACACGCCCAGCCATTCGCTTCCCATGCTCTTCAGCCAGGCGGCCTGCTCGGCGGCGCGATAGCCCTTGTGGTTTTCGTAAGCCAGCGCCACCCGATGCTTGCGCAAAACGGGCTCTACCAGGGCGGACTGCTTCTTGATCCGGTCGAACATCTGCTTCCAGGGCTCGAGACTATCGAACTCCTCGTAGCGCCGGTTCGTCAGCGCGGCGTGGAAACATCGCGCGCCGGCTTCCTTGTAAGCCTGCACCTGCGCCTCAAACGCCGCCAAACCGCTCTCATCGGCGGGCAGGCGGGGATCGCATATCACGTACATGTCCAACGATTCCAGGCGTTCCCGGAATTTCTTGATCGCCTCCGAATCGGTGGACGGAGGATTGGTCTGCACGCCTGACAGGCCGATGTTATGGCAGTGCTGAACAATGTCGAATCCACCCGGACCTGCGCCCCGGCCGAGAGTTTCATCGCCAGCGCCCCGGCCGGCGCCCGGACCCCCGCGTCCGCGGCCGCCCCCGGCCGCGCGGGACCGCATCGAGAAAGCCGTCGGGGCCCCGCCCAGCCGCGGCTTCCCCTTGATCTGTGCGCTCAAGGAAGACGCTGTCGTTGACAACCAGGCCGGCGCGGCGGCGGCCATAGCGATAATCTGCCTGCGGGTCATGAGAAAATCCTCCTTGAATTGCGGAATGTCCAACGCTTAAATCATAGTCCAGCCGAGCGGCCCCCGAGCCGCGTGGGATCGATCCAGCCCCAGCAGACGGCGCCCGCGACATACAGCGCCGCCGTCAGGTAGAGTGGCGCGCTCCACGACCCGAACCACTGAACGCTCAGCCCCACGATCATCGGGCTGAGGACGCCGCCGCTCTGGCCGGAGGTGTTCATGGCGGCGCTGAGAGTGCCGGCGTGCGGCCCGCCGAGATCGATGCAAGATCCCCAGGCGGCTGGCAACATGAAGTTCGCCGCCGCGGCCCCCAAAGCAATGAGCAGCGCCGACGTATAGGAGTTCGGCGTGGATGTCCCGGCCATCAGGCATCCTCCGGCGGCCAGCAGCGCACCGGCGCCAACAGCCGCGCGGCCGATGCGCAAGCCGAAGCGCCTGGTCAGCACCGCCGTCCGGCTGGCCAAAAGCGTCTTCCACGGCGTGCCGTCATCGCGGGGATCTTGGTTGATCCTCCGGCCCTTCTCGATCCACTCCAACTCCCCGGCCCGCACCGCGGCGTGTTGAGCCGGTTCGTCCCGGAACCAATAGCGCCAGAACGCGGCCCACACAAAGCCCACGGAACCGAAGATCGCGAACAGCCACCGCCAAGACATGCGCCCCAGCATGACGGTGACCAGCAGCGGCGTGAATCCGCCCGCCAGGTGCGCCCCCATGAAGAAGAAACCCTGGGCTGTGCCGCGCTCGGACAGAGGGAACCAGCGCGAAAAGGTCCGGATCACATTGGGCCAGCAGCCAGCCTCCCCAGCCCCGAACAGGAAGCGCGTGACCAGCAGCGAGGCGTAGCTCCACGCGGCGCCGGTCAGCATGGTAAACGTGGACCACCATGTCACGATGCGGGTCAGCACGCGCCGCGTGCCGACGCGGTCGCCCCACCAGCCGCTGGGGATCTCGAACATGGCGTAGGCCAGCGTGAACGCGCTGAAGACGAAACTCATCTGGATCTGGGTCAGCCCGAGATCCTTCATCATGTTGGGCGCGGTGACCGAAATGCACGTCCGATCCAGATACGTGATCATGCCCACCAGCGCGGTCAGGGCTGCCACCCGGTGTCGGACGTGCGAACGTCCCAGCGCCGGCGCGCGGCTTTCCTCTGCAACAGGCGTCATTGGAATGTTCACCCCTGTGGGCGTTGGATCTCGATGAGGTTGTACCGCTAGGCGAACTTCACCAGGTCCCACGGCTTCCGGTACGGCCGGAAGAGATACTTGTTGGCTTCCGCGTCTCCCGGGAACGTCCGGGTCTGCGCGTCCCACGTCAGCTTGCGGCCGGTCCAGTAGGCGATATTGCCGATGCAGCCGATGGTCGTGGCCCGCGCGCCGACCTCAATGTTGGCGAACGGTTCCTTGCGGGCCCGCACGAAATCCACGAAGTTCTTGGTGTGCAGGGGCGTGGGTTCGTCCTCGTTCACCTTGATCTTCTCCATGCGCGGCTCCAGGGTCATGCCGCGTCTCCCGCCGGCTCTGGCCCCGCGGCCTTCCGCCCCGCGCCCTCCGGCCCCACGGCCGCCGCCTTCCGGCATCTTGAGTTCGGGATACAGTTCCATCCCGATCCGGTCCACGAACAGCGTCGCCTCGGTGCCATAAAAGGCCATGCCGTGGGGCCGATCCTCCGTTCCCATCGTGCCGTAGTACCGCATGCCCTCCGTCCGGCCTCCCAGACCGTGCCCATTGCCGTTGTTGGCCTCGTAGGACATGATGAAGTTCGGGTATTCGAAGGTGGCCTGCTGAATGTCGAAGATGTCACCCGCCCTGGTCTTATTCCACCGCCCCGCCGACGAGGAAACCTTCAAAGGAATCTCCAGCCCCATGATCTGGTGCACCGAATCGAAGCGGTGGTTTCCGTAATCGGTGATGAGGCCGTTGGTATAGTCCATGAAGGCCCGGTAGCCCAGCCGGTTGCGGTTGAACTGCACCATCGGCGAGGGACCCAGCCAGGCATCCCAATTCAGGCCGGCCGGAGGGTCGCTGTCCGGCACCGGCAGGTTGCCGTAGGCCATACCCATGTAGTTCCACACCCGCACGAAATGCACTTCTCCGATCTTGCCGCCCTGGATCATCTTGGCGGCCTCGGCGATGTGGTCCGCCGAGCGGTGCTGGGTTCCGATCTGCACGATGCGCCTGGTGCGGCGCACCGCCTCGATCATGGCCTTGGCCTCGCCCACACCGTAGACCACAGGCTTCTCGAGATACACGTCCTTGCCCGCGTCGCAATCCAGAATCAGCATCTGCGCGTGCCACGGGTCCGGCGTGGCGATGATCACGGCATCGACGGTCTTGTCCGCCAGCAACTTGCGGAAGTCGTCATAGGTCTTGGCCTGGGGAGCCCACCTCTTCGCGGCATCGATCCTGGCGCCGTAGCAGTCGCACAGCGCCATGATGTCCACATTCCGCGGCTCTTTCAACCGCGGGTCCAGATTCCCGTCGTGATAGTTCTCGTTGGCCACCGCCTGAATGTCTTCAGGTGTGCCACGCATGAGGCGCGCATCGAATGTGCCTCGGCCACCGCACCCGATCAGACCGACATTGAGCCGGTCGTTGGCGCCCAATACCCTGCTGGCGGACACGGCCGTCCATGCCGCGACGCCGGCTCCCGCCGTGCTTTTCAAGAAGTCCCGTCTCTCCACGACGTTCCTCTTCTTGACCGGACCTTCCCTGGCTCCGGCCCAACGCAACCATATACCCCTTCGCTCCCCGCATCAACGCACCCACGTGTTGGCGGGCGCTGACTGAACCGCAACCGTCATGGAGCGGAGGCCAGATGGCCTTCTTGAGCATGCTGCCCAAAAAGGGTTGATAATAGTCTCTAATCCATGAAAATCAAAACCGTTGGTGCTCTGATCCTTTTTGCGGCATCCTGCGTGTCCGTGCTTTCCGGACAAGACGGGGGAAAGGCGAAGGGCGAGTGGCTCGCCTACATCGGCACTTATACGCGGCCGCCGAGCCAGGGAATCTACGCCTGGCGGTTTCAAGCTGCCAGCGGCAAACTGACACCGCTCGGGCTGGCCGCGGAAACCAGCAACCCGACGTTCCTGGCGGTCGATCCCAACCAGCGGTTCCTCTACGCGGCGAATGAAGACAAGGCAGGGACCATCAGCGCGTTCGCCATCGATCCGGCCACCGGGCAGTTGAAGCTGCTGAACCGCGTGCCGTCGCGCGGCTCGGGACCGTGTCACGTGGCGGTGGATCCCGGCGGCAAGTGGGTATTCGCGGCCAATTACAACAGCGGAAGCGTGGCCGCATTTCCGGTGCGCGAAGACGGCACGCTGGGCGAAGCCACGGGGTTCGTACAGCATGTTGGTTCCAGCGTGAATGCACAGCGGCAGAGCGGGCCGCACGCACATTCAGCCAACGTGTCGCCGGACGGCCGCTGGCTGCTGGTGGCGGACCTGGGGCTCGACCAGATTTTGAGCTACCGGGTGGACGCGGTGAAGGGCACGCTCTCCGCCGGCGATCCCCCGTTCACCAAAGTCGCTCCCGGGTCGGGGCCGCGGCACTTGGCTTTTGGCAGGGACGGGCGGTTCGCCTATGCCATCAACGAAATGCTCTCGACGGTGACGGTGTTTCGATACAACTCCGCCCACGGAAGCCTGGATGAGCTACAGACTGCGCCGGTGACGCCGGAGGGCTACACGGGGCCCAAGAGCAGCGCGGAGATCGCGGTCGATCCCAGCGGCAAGTTCCTCTACGGCTCGAATCGCGGGGACAGCACCATCGCGGTATTCCGCATCGATGGCGATAAAGGCACATTGACGGCGGTCGAGCGCGTCTCGACCCAGGGCAAGACGCCGCGCAATTTTGCCATAGACCCGAGCGGAGCGTTTCTGTTCGCGGCGAACCAGGATTCCGGCAACGTGGTCGTGTTCAGAGTCGATCCAGCCACGGGGCGCTTGACGCCGACCGGTAATGTGTTGGAAGTGGCGTCTCCCGTGTGTGTCGTTTTCGCGGCGCTGCGGTGACCGCGAAATCGCTGAGATCGCCGGGTTGACAGACGGAAGCGTCTGTCCCACGTGGGGCAGGCAATCCTGGCTGCAGCCGGCTTTCAGCCGGCGACCGCGGCTAGCCGCCTAAAAGGCGGCTGCGGGCAACAATGCCCGCCCCACAACAAATGCAGAATGCCGCGATCGGGAAAAGTGTGTGGCATTGGGCGGTTTCGCCGGCCAACGGATTCTTTCACAGCTTCTCAGTCCCGCTTAAACCGACATCAGCGCCGCCTGCATCATGGCGCGGGTATATCCGATCTGGAATGCGAAGGACGCGTATCCGCCGCCGCCGGGATAGCCGCCGATGCGGCCGCGGTCCCGATCGTAGTCGAGCGCGTGGGGATGCTCAGGGTAAATCTCTCGCGTGTACTTGTGCTTCACGAGTTCCTTCATCACCAGGAACATATTGTTTTCGCCTTCGTCGATCATGACTTCCGAGTACCGCTCGTAAGGCTTCCTCACCTTGACGTTGCGGAAGTGGACGTGGTTGATGCGGTCGCGCGAGGCGAAATAGGCGCACACTTCGACCGGGTTCTGGCCCATCTCGCGGGTGACGCCGCAATCGAAAGTGATGCCGTTGGCCGGGCTCTTGACGATTTCGATGAGGTGTTTCCATCCTTCCACGCTGCCCATGATCTGCTGCGATCCGCGGCTGATGGGCGCGGGGGGATCGTTGGGATGCAGCGCCAGCCGCACTCCCGCCTTTTCGGCTTCGGGAACGACTCTCTTCAGAAAATAGGTGATGGTGGCCCACATTTCTTCGAGCGTGTGGGCGCCCTCGTTAGGCAGCGGAGGCAAGTCCCGGAACTTGATGGAGGCTTCCTCGGGGCGGGGGTTGCCCGAATATTGACGGCCGGGAGTTCGCATCAGGTCGTAGTCGAAGCCGGTCCAGCCCACGCCGGTGCGGACGTCGTCGGTCTCCTCGAAGTAACCCTCCATGGCGCGGTGGGCGTACCAGTTATATTCGACGACCGGCAGCCCCACCTTGCCCGCCGCCCTGATGGAGGCGATTACTTTTTCGATCTCTTCATCGCGTCCGGGCCGGCCATAGATGGCATTGTTGAAGCCCCCGATCATGAGGTTGCCCAGGGTGAGACCGCTGGCCTTGAGGCGGTCCATCTGCTCTTTGAGGCGAGCTTCGTCCCAGGGGATCGGAGGGCCGCCGCCGAGCACCCAGTCCACGCCGAGTTGCCTGATGCGGCGCGCCGAGTCCACCCCGCTCCCACCGCCGTCGCCCGTCGAGAGAGCAATCTTGGGCGTGTCCTTTCCTTCAAAGCGGGGCGCGGGCATGACTGCCGCGGCGCTCGCCGGCGATGCCAAAGCCGCCATGCCGGCGGTTTCGATCAATCTTCTTCGCGAAATCCCCACGTTCATGATTTCCTTCTCCTGGGAAGCCCTTCGGCGTTGGCCCGGTTCAACAGCGCCCGCATGTATGCGAAACCGTAAGCGGTCTGCGCATTGCCGCCGCCCGCGAGCCCGGGCGAATGATCCAGGATGGCGATGCCATCGAAGTTGACGTCGCGCATCGCCTTCATGATCTTGTACATGTCGTAGTAGCCGTTGTCCATGAAAGTCTCGACAAAATGCGGCAGCGGCCCGCTCACGTTGCGAAAATGGATCTTCCAGATTTTGGCCGCGCCGAAATAGCGGATCATCTCTTCGGGATCTTTGCCGGTGAGTTCCCGGCCACCCTCCAGCCAGGTGCCGCAACACATGCAGATGCCCACGTTGGGGCTGTTGGCAATCTCCATGGCGCGGCGATATCCGTCGAAGCTGGAGAAGATGCAGCGTGGCACGCCGGCCAGCACCGGCGCTGGAGGATCGTCCGGGTGAATCCCGATGCGCACGCCGGCCTCTTCCGCCACTGGAGCCACCTGTTTGATGAAGTAGGTGTAGTTCTCCCAAATCTCTTCTTGGGAGAACTCGCGGCCGTGGGATAGCGGCTCCTTGTACACCACGCCATCCCAGACACCCTGCTTGTTGCGACTGGCCATATCGAACTCGCGGGCGGGGGCGCCCCGCGTGGTGGCCGTGCCGCTGCTCCAGATGCCGTTGCCCATGTGCGCGTAAGTGGTGTAATAGATTCCCGCCTTTGCCAGGTTGCGCAGATACTGCTTGTACTCCTCCACCTTCCGGTCGCGCCCGGGAAGGTTCAGGGTGACCTCCGGCATGTTGTGCACGCTGACGTTGCCGATGTTCCAGACGGTGATGCCGGCGTCGGCATAACGTTTCTTGATCTGCAGGAATCCTTCGGCGGTGCGCAGGTCGGGGGTGGAAGCCACACTCACGTACTCCGCGCCGAGCTGCCGGAGGAAGAGCAGGTCGTTGTCCGAAGGCTTGGCGGAAGCCTGCGCGCACAGCTTGATTCCGGGCTGCGGTGTGTGCACGGCCGCCGAACCTCTGCCGGCTGAGGCCAGCCACGCTGCCGTCCCCAGGGCGCCGCCCAGGGCCAGCTTGCCGAATTGTCTGCGGTCGGGATGATCCAATGTCCTATCCTCTCATTCCGAACGGCGGCGGGGGAGCCGCGCGCCGCTGCCTGCGAATCGCGGCGAAATCGAATTTCACCTCGGCGATGGACGCGCCCACCACTTCGATCCGCTTCAGGTCGCGCGTGCCGATCCCCGCCTCTTCGGCCAGTTTCAGCGTGCTGTCGCAGCGCTCGAACGGCGGCGTGCCGCGATCGGCCATCGGATCGAACCCCATCACCGCCATGGCGACCGCGTCGGTCGACACCGGGTTGAGGCCGGCCACCATCACGCCGGGAGCCACGGCCTTGAGATCTTCGCCAACCCACGGGCCTTCGCCCCCGGTCATGGTCTTGATCCCTTCGACAATCGCAAGCTGCACCGGCCGGGCCGCTACCAGGTCGACCACCGTGCGCGGCACGCGCCACGTATCCTGGCGCGGCGAACGCGGGTCCTTCTCCGGCGGAGCGCTCTTCGAGGGCTGCCGGTCTCCCGCGTGGATCAAACTGCGTCCGCCTTTGGGCGTCTCCGAAGGTTCGTCGATGCCCGCCCCGGTGCCGTAAATGGTGCACGGGGTCAGCCCAAAGCAGTTCTTCATCGAAAGCGTAACGCCCGCGGTGGCGTGCTCCTTCATCTTCGCCAGGCTCACGAACACATCGCAGTCTGCATACGAGTGGTTCAGATCGAACGCCGGAAACACGTAGCCGCCGAAGGGAACCGTGAGGCGCGAATACTTCTTGCCCGTACCCAGATAGTTGGTGTTTTCGAACTCGACGTTGGGCGCCGCGCCCAGAATGTCGCGCGGCTCGCAGTCGGCGCGCAGCAGGTATTCTTCCACCGGCTCGGCGGTGGACCAGGGGCTCTCCAGCAGGCGGATGCGGCGGGCGCCGGCCTCTGCCATGAGATGCGCGGCGGCGGCGATGACATGGGGATGGGTGTAGTGCGTGTCCTCGAGCGGCAGATAGCCCAGCCGGTAAGTGGGCGATCCGCTCAGGTTGATCTTGATGGCGACCGTCTTCCCTTTGACCAGCCGTCCCAGCCCGCCCAATTGGTCGAACATTTTCCGCATGGTGGGCAGCAGCTCGGCGGGGTTGTAGGTCTTACACCGGGCCACCGCCACGGGCGCGGTGGGCGCGCCGGCGGCGCGTCCGAGCGAGGCACCGGACAGCGCCGTCCCCGTCTTCCACAACCACTCTCTGCGTGTGTACCTCACTGAATATCCAACTCCAGAGCAACGTACTGCGGCACCGGGGGCAAGTGGATCTCCACGGCATCGGATTGCGGCGCCCAATCCACTTTCGTGGCCGCGGGATTGTCGGCGGTGTAGGCTCGCACCGCGCGATACCGTCCGGCGATGCGCACGGTGGCGGAATCCGGTCCGCGGTAGGCATAGAACAACAGGTGTGCCACGGCCTGCCTGCCATCCGGCGCCACCGTGCAGAAGGAGCTTGCGGCGCCGCTGTTCCAGAAGCGCACCAGGTCGTAGCGGTGGCTCACCATCACCACCGATTCGTTGGCCCACAAGTAAGGATCGTCGGAGCCGGCCACGGCCACCGCGACCTTCCCTTTTCCCAGCGCGCGCAGGGAGTAGCGCCGGTTCCCGTCGTTTTGGATGGGCGTGTCCGGAACCTCGCCCCAGGTGGGCGCGGTGATCAGCATCCCGCCCGCCGCCACAAACGCCAGAATCTGTTTGCGCAAAGTGGGTGCCGGCGGCTCGGCGTCGGCGTAGATCGCGGCGCGCAGGGAAGCCAACGAAGCATCGGAGATTCTGTCCTTGGGCAGGATGCGGCAATGCTGGCCGGCGCGCGCCAGCAGGTTCAGCAGTTCCTGGCTGAAGAATTCATTGTCACCGGTGAAGTCCGAGACCACTCCCACCACAGCCATGGGCACATACGCCGGCCAAGCCTTGTGTGCGGCAAAGAAACCGGCGGCTGCGGTCAGTCTCCTCCACGTGGCCAGCGCGTCGGACTTGCCCGCCGCCAGCGAGACCGACAGCGGGTTATCGAGCGAGACGATCCAACGGCCCCCGTACGCCGCGCTATCGGCCACCGCGATCAAGTAGGAGCCGGCCGTGATGAACGCGTTCCCGGCGGGCACCGCGTCCACCCACACGGCGGAGTCGGGATGGAGGGCGGCGGCCAGCCGGATGGCCCAGCCGTTGGAATCCACCCAGGGTTCGCCGGTCGGGCCGGCGCTGGCTCCTCCGCCGCCGCGGCGCTCCATCTTCACTCCCGGCCACTGGCCTTTGACGATCTCGACCCCCGCGGGAGCCGCGCCGGGCGCAGATACGTGGAAGCCGTCCTGCGCGGCGCGCGATCGTACCGCCGACCATTCCGCGCCCGCGCCGATAACCAGGTGATCGATGGCCGTGCCTCTCAACAAATCGAGCACACGGGGATCCTTCCACCCGTCCGGCCACCGCATCGGCGTCCATGGAGCCGTCATTGGTTCTCCCGAGCCTGCCGGCGCAATCGAAGCGTCCGCATCGAACCGTTTCCCTTACTGAGGCAGTGGATCGCCCCGGCTGATCACCCAAGGACTGCTGTACGCCGTCTTCAACCGGTCGGCTTGCCGGTCAATGCCGCCCGCCCAATCCATGAAGAAGACCCACTTCGGCTGGGCCTTAAGAATCTCGGCGGAGGGTGGAGTTCCCACCTCGCCGAGTGCGATCGGCTTCCCATTGGCCAGATCCAGAATTTCCCAGTAATACCGGTCGTCCAACGTGCGGTAGTTGTCGTAACTGACCACATCGACGAAGTTCTGCCCAGGGAAGAACTGGTGGAACTCACCGAAGGGGGCGGGGCCGTTTTGGTTCCACACCCAAATCAGGTTGTCCAGATGGTGCACGTTGAGCATGCGGTAGTACACCTCCCGGTAGAGTTGCGCCGTGCCAAACTGGCCCGGACGCCCGCCCCACCAAAAGAAAGCGCCATTGTTCTCGTGCATCGGCCGCCACAGCACCGGAATATGGGCATCCTGAAGTTGTTTGAGAAACGCTGCCGCCGTGTCCATATACTTTTCCCAGCGTTGGTGGAGCGGCGTGTCGGGCGTGATCAGCTCCTGCCACTGCTCGTCGGCCAGACGGGCCTGGACGCTGCCCCGCCAGGCTTCGCTGGGCCTGCCGTTCTCCCCCGCTTTGCCGGGTTCATCCTCGGTCGGCCGCAACATATGCCAGCACAGATAGACGATCGAGCCGGCGGCGGCCTGCTTCTTGGCCTCCTCGATCATCAGGTCGCGGTGGATAATGGAGTCCTTGTCCTCGCCGTCCAGAAACCCGAAATCCGATCCCCAGATGGCCGGGTACTTGCCGGTGGCTGCGTATACCCGGTCCGTATCCTGGGAGCGCTGGTTCGGAAAATTGTGCTGCCCGGACAGGATGCCTTTACCCGAGACCGCGCACAGAGTCTTCAGTAGCGCGCGCGCCTCCGGCGTGGCGTTGGGGTTCACCGGCTCGCAGTTGTAGGGCGGCGTCGTCTGAGAAAAAGCCGTGAGAGATGTCCCAACCCCAACAGCCAGAGCGATGAGTATGGATTTCCGCATGTTTTTGCCTGATTCTCAAGGAATATCACAACCTGCCGGACCCGGCTCGCCCACCGGCGAATATACTTGTCAGATAGAGGAAAAGACGGCAATGTCCAAAGGCGATGGCAAAACAGGTTCGACAATGACTCGCAGATACGGCTTGATGACACTTTGTTCGGTTGCCTCGGTGGCGTCCGTGTTGGCGCCGGCGGCCAAGGCGCAACTGTGGACTTGGACCAAGGACCAGTTGGTGGAATACACCAAGGCCTGGACCGGCGACCGGTTCCCGGACGGACGGCCCAAGGTCCCCGATCAGTGGCTGGAAAGAGCCAAGGACATGTCCCAGGAGGAGATCATGATCCCCGGCGGCGGTCGGGGCGGCGGGTATAGCCAATACGAGGGCGACTGGCGCGTGCTGCATCCGGAAATGAAGATGACGGGCCGGGCGGTCACCTTGGCATTTATGCCCGCGCGCGCCGATCTCGACCAGGTAGTCATGGCCAAAGCCAAGGAAAAAGGCGTCCAGACCCTCAATAACCAGTACGGAATCGACATGCTGCAGCCCGGCGATGTCCTGGTGGTGGATCTTTACGGGAAGAAGGAAGGCGGCACCATCGTCGGCGACAACCTGTTCTACTACATCATGAAGGCCACCAAGAGCGGAGGGCTGGTGGTAGACGGCTCGTTCCGCGACCTGGACGGTATCTCGGGTATGCCCATGCCGTGCTACTACCGGTCGGTGCATCCCAGCGCTATCGGCGGCGTCACCCTTTCCGCCATCAACGTTCCGATTCGAATCGGCAATGTTACGGTGATGCCCGGCGACCTGGTGGTGGGAGACCGGGAGGGCGTCTCCTTCATTCCGGCGCAGAACGTGGAGGCCATCCTGGACCGGGCCGACGAGACCCACATCCACGACGAATGGACCCGTAAGAAATTCGACGAAGGCAAGTACAAGTCGAGTGAGATCTACGGCAGCCCGCGCGACCCGGCGCTAAAACAGGAATACCAGGAATATCTCAAGAGGCGGCTGGAGGAAATCAAAGCCAGCCGGAAAAAGTAGCTGCGCGCCAGGAATCTCGATCCTGGGGAAAGAGGCTGTTTATGACAAACGTACATTGCCGCCGCTCGTTTCTGAGAGGCGCTACCGCACTAGGCGCGGGACTCTGGTCGGGAGTCGAACTCGATGCATATCCGCAAAACGTCAACACCAATTCCAAGCCTTCGGATCTGAAGATCACGGACATGCGGGTGGCTGTCCTCAGGGGAGTTCCCATGACCTCCCCCATCGTTCGCATCGATACCAACCAGGGGATCTATGGGCTGGGCGAGGTGCGCGATGGCGCCACCAAGAACTACGCCCTCGAGTTGAAGAGCCGGATTCTCAATGAGAATCCCTGCAACGTCGACAAGATCTTCCGCAAGATCAAACAGTTCGGCGGCCATGCCCGGCAGGGCGGCGGGGTCTCCGCCGTCGAAGTGGCCATGTGGGACCTCGCCGGCAAAGCCTTCGGCGTCCCCGTTTACCAGATGCTGGGCGGCAAGTTCCGCGACCGTATCCGCATCTACTGCGACACCACCGAATCTCCGGATCCCAAGGTGCTCGGAGAGCGCCTGAAGGAGCGCGTCGCATCCGGCTTCACCTGGCTCAAGATGGATCTGAACGTGGTGCGGCCCCCCGGCGAGGCCACTGCTCCCGCCGGCATCCAGCAGCAGTACGGGGGGCTTCCCATGGAGCACCCCTTCATGGCCACGGAGATCACCGAGAAGGGTCTCGAAGGCGTGTGCAGTTTCGTCTCCCAGATCCGCGAGGTCTTGGGCATGACCATCCCGCTCTCCGCGGACCATTTCGGCAGCATCAGCGTCAACAGTTGCATCCGGCTGGGCAAGGCGCTCACCAAGTACAACATCTCCTGGCTGGAGGACATGATTCCCTGGCAGGAGACCGACCTGCTGAAGAAGATCGCCGACGCCGTCGATATCCCGATCCTCACGGGCGAAGATATTTTCCTGAAGGAGCCCTTCCAGGTGCTCTGCCGCGAGCACGCGGTGGACATCATCCATCCCGACCTGCTGACCACGGGCGGAATGCTGGAGACCAAGAAGATCGGGGACATGGCGCAGGATTACGGTGTTCCCATGGCCATGCACTGCGCGCACACGCCCATCGGGGCGATCGCTTGCGCTCACGTGGCCGCCGCCACCGAGAACTTCCTGGTTCTCGAGAACCATGCCGTCGATGTTCCGTACTGGAGCGACCTGGTGGACGGCGTGGACAAGCCCATCGTGAACAAGGGGTACATCACGGTTTCCGACAAGCCGGGCCTGGGGATTACCCTCAACGAAGCGGCCTGCAAACAGCACATGGCCGAGCCAGGGTGGTTCGAACCGACCGACCAGTGGAACAATATCGGCCGGCCCAACGACCGCCTCTGGAGTTAGCTTCCGGAGCCTCGTATGTTAGAAACCACGCTGCCGCGCCGCCGATTCCTCGGCGCGGCGGGCGCGGCCTCGGGGACGCTCTTCCCGGCGATGGTCCGCGCCCAGCCCGCCGACAGATGCCATCGACGAGGTGCGGCGGGCAGAGTTCTTCCAGCAAGGGCCCAAGCAGCGGGGGATTATCAAAGGGAAGAGAGGGCAGCGGCTGAAGCCGTTCGAGGAACTCGCCGCGATGTTGCTGAAGCACCTGGATGGCATTGCGAACTACTGCCGGACCAAAGTGCGCGTCGGGGTGGTGGAAGCCCTCAATGGAAACATCCGCATGATGATCGGCCGCGGCCGCGGCTACCAGAACCTGCGATACCTGCTGTTGAAGGTCAAGCGGCTGGCCGTGACCAACGTTGAATTCATCGGGGTTCGCAGCGTGAAGAGAGCCGCGTAAAATGGCGCCTTCTCACGAATTCTCGCTCAGAGCGATGTTTTTGAATGAACCGCCGGGCGGTGGCCCGAGCCGGGTAATCCTTCCGGCTGGCTGGTGCTACCCTGGAAACTATGATTCAAGCCCCCCCTCCCAAGATTCAGTTGATTAACACACCCGACTACCGGGAGAACTACGCCAATAGCGTCCAGGTGCGGGTGAATCTGTGGGATTTCTTTCTCCTGTTCGGCCGGGTGAACCAGACCACGCCGGACAACGTCGCCATCCACAATTTCCAGGGCGTCTACGTCAGCCCGCAGCAAGCCAAGGCGCTGGTCCGGGTTCTGCAGCAGAACGTCACGCAGTACGAAACCGCTTTTGGCGAAATCAAACTGGAGCCGCAGTCCGCCGACGGCATCGTGCAATGAGGGGAAACCGTGCCGAAATCCCCGAAAGAGATGGGTGAGGCCATCGCGCGCAACCTGCCGGCCAAGACCGGCCGCACATTCAAGCAGTGGGTGGATCCGGTGAAGAGAGCCGGCCTGGCCACACGCCCGGAACGGGTGGAGTGGCTCAAATCCAAACACCAGTTGGGCCCGGTGACCGCCAGCTTCATCGCCGCAGAAGCTGAGGGACGCAGCTTGATCGACTGGAAGCAGGAAGCGGCCAGGCGCAGGCCGCCTCCACGGTCTGGCGAGCCTGCGCGGTCAACGCGTCGCGCAATCGTCCATCGCGAAGCAGGGAGACCACACAGGAGGCAAAGGCCTCCGGCGTATCGGCGATGAGGAGATCCCGGCCGCGTGTGTTGAGGGTCCTCGAGGTCGGATGGGTCGAGTACTGGCGTTCCAAGGCGGGACTGAATCGTGGTGCGCTCTTTGCGCTTCCCCAGGTGACGATCCTGGGCCTGCTGGACCAACCCGGCGATGCAAGCGCGGACTTCGGGGCCGCGATCCCAGGGCTCCACGGTCTCTTGCGCCACGCCCAGCTACGCGTGCCCGGCTCGCACGGCGAGCGAAAACCGCGGGGAACCGCTTCGGCACAGGTATTCGAGCAGCAGAATCATCTTGTGGTCCTGGTCTTCGGAGCAGCCAGGGGAGCAGCGCGGCCGTCCCCGCTGGAACTGCGCGATCCGCTCGGCCAGTTCCGAGCGGGAGCAGCGGCCTTTTTCGGTGGGTTCCAGGATGCACGCGCCGAGAAACTCGGCGATGAATTGAAGCTCGTCGGACGAGAGGCCCACCAAGAACCGCCGGGCCTTGGGTTTCAGAGGACGATCAGCACACGAAATTAGAGCGGCTACCAAGGCATTTCGCACGGCAGGTCTCCTGTCGGTGATGAACCATACTGAATCTTGGGATTCTGGCCGTATTATTGCGGAAACGGGGTCCGGGCGCAAGGGGGCGGCGCTGTCCCGTCTCTGCAACCCGCCACGGAATGATAAACCCGTCTAGAATTGATGAGAAGCCATGCTGGAAAACATCAACCTCAAGAGGAAGCTGTCGCACGAGGAGTACAAACTGGTCCTGCCCTCCATTCAGCAACGCCTGTACGATCTGGAGAAGGCGTGCTGGGACCACGGCGTGGCGACAGTCATCGTGTTCGAGGGCTGGGACGCCTCGGGCAAGGGCACGGCCATCGCGGCCCTGACGCAGCGGTTGGACCCGCGCGGTTTCAAGCTCTATCCCATCACTGCTCCTCGCACCTACGAGCAGCAGCGCCCCTGGTTGTGGCGCTTCTGGCTGAAGGTCCCCGACCGGGGCGAGATGGTCATCTTCGATCGCAGTTGGTACCTTCGCGTCCTGGACGAGCGGGTCGAGGGCGGCACTCCGAAAAAGGCGTTGCGTAGCGTCTGCCGCGACATCGTCGACTTCGAGCGCACGCTGGCCGACGACGGCGCCGCGATCCTGAAGTTCTTCCTGCACATCTCCAAGAAGGAGCAGAAAGAACGGTTCCGCGCCATCGAAGCCGATCCGCTTGAAGCCTGGCGCGTTACCAGCGCCGATTGGGCCCGCCACAAGAAGTACGACGAGTATCTGGCCGCAACCGAGGAGATGCTCGAGCTGACCGAATCCGAATTCGCGCCGTGGACCATCGTCGAGGCGACCTCGAAATGGTACGCGCGCAAGAAGATCTTCGAGACCATCGTCTCGGTCATGGAGAAGCGCCTGGGCGCCGACGCGCCGCCTCGCATGGAAGTCCCCGCCGCAGTGGCCAAGGACGCGGAACTCCGGGCGGCCATGGAGTCGCTCGGGGGAGAGAGGCTCTGATGCTGGAAACACTCGATCTGACCCGCAAGCTCGATCGTGAGGCCTACGTCCGCGAGGTTACCGCTCGCCAGATTCAGCTCCGCGAATTGGGCTACCAGGTCTATTTGCAGAAGCGCCCGGTAATCATCCTCTTTGAAGGCTGGGATGCCGCCGGCAAGGGCGGCGCCATCAAGCGAATCACCGAGAAACTCGACCCGCGCGGCTACGTAGTCTACTCCATTGCCGCGCCGCAGGGCGAGGACAAAACCCGCCATTACCTCTACCGTTTCTGGCGCCGGCTTCCCGAGCGGGGCCAGATCGCCGTCTTCGACCGCACCTGGTACGGCCGTGTGCTGGTGGAGCGCGTCGAGGGCTTCGCCGTCGAGGCGGAATGGCAGCGCGCCTACAAAGAGATCAACTCCTTCGAGCGCCAGTTGAAAGACTTCGGGACCATCCTGGCGAAGTTCTGGATCCACATCTCGCGCGCGGAGCAACTGCGCCGCTTTGAGGAGCGCAAGGCCAGCGGCTACAAATCCTGGAAGCTCACCGACGAGGACTGGCGCAACCGCCAGAAGTGGGGCGCCTACGAGGAAGCCGTCGAGGAGATGCTGGTGAAGACCAGCACCCGCACGGCCCCCTGGTGCCTGGTGGAAGGAAACGACAAGTACTGGGCGCGCACCAAGGTTCTCTCGAAGCTGGTGGAGATTCTCTCCAAGGAACTCGACTACCAGCCCGCCGACCCGCTGAAGCGCGCCGCTGGCAAGAAGACCGCCAAGAGATGACGTCTACCCCAACTTCGTCCCTATCGCTTTCGCTTGCAGGAACAGCAATAAATAATCCGGCCCGCCCGCCTTGGAATCCGTGCCCGACATGTTGAAGCCGCCGAAGGGGTGGGCGCCGACCATCGCGCCGGTGCACTTCCGGTTGAAATACAGGTTGCCGACGTGGAAGCGCTCTTTGGCCTCGCGGACGTGGCCGGAGTTGTTCGAGAACACCGAGCCGGTAAGGCCGTATTGCGAGTCGTTGGCCAAGGCCAGCGCGTGTTCGAAATCGCGCGCCTTGGTGACCGCCAGGACCGGGCCGAAGATCTCTTCCTGAAAGATCCGGGCGCCCGGCTCGACATCCGCAATGATGGTGGGCGGGATGAAATAGCCGCCGCCCGGCCCAGAGGGCGCCCCGGCTTCGCCGCCGGCGGCTTCTCCCCCGAGCACCAGGCGGCCTTCCCGCTTGCCGATCTCGATGTATTCCAGGATGTTCTTGCGCGCGGTTTCATTGATCACCGGGCCCATGTAGTTGCCAAAATCCTCGGAGGGGCCGACTTTGATGTTCTTGGTCTTCGCGGCCAGCTTCTCGAGGAATAGATCGTAGACCTGGGCGTCGACAATGGCGCGCGAGCAGGCGGAACATTTCTGGCCCTGGTAACCGAAGGCGGAAGCCAGCACGCCGTCCACGGCTTTGTCCAGGTCGGCATCGGCATCCACAACGATGGGGTCTTTGCCGCCCATCTCGGCCACTACGCGCTTGATCCAGATCTGGCCGGGGCGATGGCGGGCGGCCAGCTCGTTGATGCGCAGGCCCACGTCGCGCGAGCCCGTGAAGGAGATGAAGCGCGTCTTGGGATGCTCGACCAGCACGTCGCCGACCGTCGATCCGCTGCCGGTCAGCAGCGTGAAGCAGCCCTCGGGGAAGCCCGCTTCCAGCAGAACCTCGGCGAACTTGGCGGCGATGGTGGGGGTGTCGCTCGACGGCTTGACGATGGCCGTGTTGCCCGCCACCAGCGAAGCCACGGCCATGCCGATCAGGATGGCGGCCGGGAAGTTCCATGGCGGGATCACCACGCCCACGCCCAGCGGGAGGTAGATCATCTCGTCGCGCTCGCCGGGGAGCTGGTGGACCGGCTGCGGGCCGGCCATGCGCAACATTTCGCGGGCGTAGTACTCGCAGAAGTCGATGCCTTCGGAAACGTCGGCTTCGGCTTCGGGCCAGGTCTTGCCGGCCTCCGTCACCAGCCAGGCGTCGAACTCCATCTTGCGGGCGCGCAGGATGCGGGCGGCCTCGAGCAGCATGCCGACACGCTCGGCGGCGGGGGTGCGGCTCCATTGCGGGAAGTACGCGTGCGCGGCTTCGACGGCGCGGTTCGCCAGCTCGGGCGTGGCTCTGTGGTGGATGCCCACGGCTTCGCGCGGATTGGAGGGGTTCACCGAAACCAGCGGGTCTCCGGTGGCGATGAATTCGCCTCCGATGCGCAGCAGATATTCGCGGCCGAATTCGGAGCGCACCTGGCGAAGGGATCCTTCCGCAGCCTGGCGAACGGCGGGCTGGGAGAAATCGGCGTAGGGCTCGTTGCGGAACTCGGGGAGGGTTGCGGGGGGCATAAACTCCATACTACCCCGACCCGCCGCCGTGACAACGGGAAATCAGCCCTTGACCAGCTTGCGGCCGCGGTCGAACAGGTCGGCGGCGTCTTCCACCAGCTTGCGGCCGCGATCGAACATTTCCTTGCTGGCTTCCACGACGTCCTTGCCGGTCTCGGTGACGGCGTCCTTGCCCTGCTGCGTCTTCTCGGAGATAAACTGGCGCGTGTCCTTGCCACTCCTGGGCGCGTATAGGACGGCCACCGCGGCGCCGATAATGACGCCGGTCAAAAACCAGGCGAGCCTGCTAGTGCCTTCCGTCTCATGCTGACAATTCTCAGACATTCTGCTGCCTCCGTGGGAACGGCCTAATCACATTCTGCGATATCCTGGAGTCATGGCGCAAGACCCCGAACGCGACGATGAAGAACGAGATCAGGACCAATTGCTGACGTCCCACGCTCTGGACATGGTGCCATTGTGGGATTCATCCAACATCGATGCGGAGGTGGAAGCCGACATGATCCGCGGCGTGCTGGATTCGAACGGGATACCTACGCTGCGGATGGGCGGCTCGGAATTTCCCAACCTCGGCTTCCAGGTGCTGGTGCCGCGCGGCAAGGTCATGGAGGCCCAGCGGCTGATCGAAGAGGCCAAGGCGGCGGGGCCGGCAGCGGCGGCGGCGGGCGAATTGGCGTCGGAAGAAGAGAAGTAGGGGCGCGCCGCCGGGCGGCGCGGCAGGACTTATGACCTTCCAGAGGGGCCTGTGGCGCGTAGCATCCGGCTTGGCCTTGATCGGCGCGCTGTACGCCTTCCAGCGGCCCTTCCGTGTGTACCCCAGCATGGAGCCTTACGACAACATTCCGCTCCCGCCGGACTGGCAGGAGAAGGCCGAATGGGTGTTCGCCCGGCTCATGTATCCGCAGCACCCGGAGGCGCGCTTTGGCCGCTTCGGGCGCTTTGGCCGCCGCTTCGGCGGCGCACTCGACTGGCGCCAAGGGTACACCAGTTGGACTCAGGATTATCCTCGCGCGGACCGCCACTTTGCGGCCGCCGTGCGGCGTTTGACACGCGTTCACGCGCGGCCGGTGGAACAACCCGTAGACCCGGACGATCCGGACGATTTCTACAACTGGCCGTGGATGAATGCCGGCGAGATGGGCGATTGGAAGCTGACCGCCGCCCAGGCGAAAACCCTGCGCGAGTATCTTCTGCGCGGCGGATTCCTCATGCTGGACGATTTCTGGGGAACCGAGGAATGGGACCGGTTCTATGAGAGCATGCGGCTGGTCTTCCCGGACCGGCCGATCGTGGAAATGGAAAGCCGCGATCCGATTTTCCACACCGTCTACGATCTGGACGACCGGTATCAAGTTCCGGGCCAGTGGGCTTTGGCGCGCGGCACAACTTACCGCAATGACGGATCGGTGGCGCACTGGCGGGGCATCTACGACGACCACGGCCGGGTCATGGTGGCGATGTCCTTTAATTCGGACATCGGCGATTCCTGGGAGTGGGCGGACGACCCGCGTTACCCGGAGAAGTACTCCGCGCTGGGAATTCGCATCGGCGTGAACTACGTGGTGTACGCTTTGACGCACTGAAAAAGGGGACAGACGCATTTTCCAGGCTCGGCTGGAAAATGCGTCTGTCCCCTTTTTCAGCCCCGGTCAATCCGCCGGTGTCCTCCAGTCCACCGGCGGCCAGACCGCCGGCGCCACACTGCTGGGATATACTCAGGCAGAAAGGAGCACCATGCGCAACATCGCGCTCGTCCTCACACTGGCTGGGGTGGCGGCACTCCTCGCGCAGTCATCGTCGTCTTACCGCATCACACAAACCTACACGCTCGGCGGGGAGGGCCGCTGGGACTACGTGGTGCCCGATCCACCCAATCACCGTCTGTTCATCGCCCGCGAGAATCGTGTGATGGTCGTCGACGAAGACCACGGGACGCTGCTCGGCGAAGTCACCGGCATTCAGGGCGCCCACGGAACCGCGGTAGTGGAAGCCTCGGGCCATGGATTCGCGACCTCCGGTAACGACCAGTCCGTGGTGATGTTCGATCTGAAGACCTACAAGACGCTGGGCCGGATCCCCGCCGCCGAAGATGCCGACGCCATCGTCTACGACAGCGCATCGAACCGGGTGTTCACGTTTAATGGCGACTCGCACTCTTCGACTGTGATCGACCCGGCGGGGAAGTTGATCACCAACATTCCACTCGGCGGCAAACCGGAATACGGCGCATCGGCCGGCGACGGCAAGGTGTACGGAAACCTCACCGACACCAGCGAGGTGGTTGAGATCGACGCCAAGATAGCCACAGTGACGCGGCGCTGGCCCACCGCCCCGTGCAAGCAGCCGGTCTCTATGGCCCTCGACACGGCCCACCATCGGCTGTTCAGCGGATGCCGCAGCGGCCTGATGGCCATCTCCGACTACCAGGCCGGCAAGGTAGTTTCGACGGTCCCCATCGGGACTGGCGTCGACGGCGCCGGGTACGACGCGGCCTCGGGCGACGCGTTTGCCTCGAACGCCGACGGCACGCTCACCGTGATTCACCAGGACTCGCCGGACCAATACCACGTTGTCCAGACCGTCACGACGCCGCAGGGGTCGCGCAATATGGGACTCGACCCGATGAATCACCGTGTGTTCCTGGTCTCCGCGAAGTTTGGAGAGGCGCCGGCGGGCGGCAGGGGTAGACCGCCGGCGCTGCCCGGAACATTCACATTGATGGTGGTTCAGCGCGTGACTGTGGGCGCCTACCAGCGGCGGCCGTAGCCCCAGCCGCGGCCGAAACCGATCCCCACGCCGTAGCCGTAATACGGACCCCAGTAGGGATAGGGGTAATAGGGATAGTAGCCCGGACCATAATAAGGAACCGGCCGGCGCACGGGCATCGTGCGCGCCTCAGCCGGGCGCTGGTAATCGTTCGGGTCCACGTAGCGGAAGGCCTGCGGCGCGCGCATGGTGTTGATGGCCACCGGCGTCTCGATGCGAAACGTCAGCGCGGTTTCCGGATAGACGACGCTGGGGTGGTTATGCGCCAGCAGGACGCCGATGATTCCCGCGGCGGCTCCGGCGCCCGCGCCAATGGCGGCTCCTCTGCCCCAGTCGGCGACCGCCCCGACGGTTGCGCCCACGGCGGTCGTGGTGGCCACCGTACCTACCTCCTGCCCGCCCGGCGTGGTGGGACCCCGCCGCGCAACCAACTGCGATCGCACCGTCGCCTGCGTGCCATCCACCAGGGTCAGGCCGGTCAGCTCGAGACCCAGCCGCGCATCGTGGCCGGCTTTGGATTTCTGCGCCTCGGCCACGCGGCCCATGACGGTCTGCCCGCGCTGCGCCACCACCACGCCATCCACCACCACGGGTTGCATCAGGGTGGCCGAGAAGACGTCGCCTGGCTGGTTATGGTTGGACGACAGCATCTGGTCCACCCGCACGATCACGAATGTGCCGGGCTTGATGGTCAGTTGCGGAGGCAGCCCGTAACGCGGTGGATCGTTGGGCGAATTCGGAGCGGGTTTCGGGGCCTGCGAATCGGAGCGGTCCACTGGCTGGGTTGGGTCTTGCGATTCCGCGGCCGGCGCCTGCTGCGCGGCCGGGGCGGGCGGCGGGTCGCCGAAGCGGCGCCATCCACCTTGGGCGAACATTAGGCCAGCCGTGGCCAGTAGGGCCAATGTTAACGAGCGAATTCGTGTCATATGGGTGCCTCGTGTGGTTCCCGACTTCCTTATGTGCACCTGGTCTGCCAAACCTGGAAGGAAGGCAAGTTATTGAAAAATAGGGGCGGGTCCGGCGCCGTTGCTGGCCGGATTCCACCGTGGATGGTGGATTTCGGCCAGTAGCGCCGGTCCCATTCCACCCGTTTTCGTGCCAGAATGGGAGATCGGGACCGGGACAGACGTAAGGGGCGCGCGTGCGCTACTAAGTTTCACTTGCGGAAACTCCGCAAGCTCGCTAAAATCAACGCGTTCGCACATATTCCTGGAGGAAGCATGGCAGTTGAGCAGAAGGTGAAGCAGATTATTGTCGAGCAACTGGGCGTTTTCGAAGAGGCCTTCGAATTGGAGATCCCCGACGAAGACGCCGAGAAGATTACCACTGTCAAGGACGCCATCGAGTACATCGAGAACAAGACTGCCAAGAAGTCGTAGCCGTTTTTCTCACCAGGGAGACTCGTTTTGTCGCGAAGAGTGGTAGTGAC
>JBEKSR010000075.1:0-23897 GCA_049516835.1 Bryobacteraceae bacterium
TGGGGAGCAACAGTACCAGAAAACTCGCCCGTACGATAGCCTTGGGGAACCCCGCCTACATCGACGATGGGCGCGAGAAAAAATCTCGAACCACCGGATTCCCGCGTAGCGGGTTAGTACATCAGCCGATAACGCCGTCTACAAAGCCGACCGCAGTCCGCCTCCCACGGACCACTTTCCGAGTATCCGACGATCCGACCGGAATCACTTTCGCGGTTAGGGCGTAGTAGAGACCAATGGCGTCACTACCGGAAGAGCAATCTGCGGCACTGAGAGAACTGCACTGAGAGAACCGCACTCAAAGATGGCGGCTGAGCGTATGCTGAATGGGGAGGTGTTATTTACCTCGCCGACATGTATAATAACCGGGGCCGAAAGATCTCAAGCGATGGAACCATCACCACGGTGGCGGGCAACGGGCAAGCCAACTTCTCTGTACACAACGCCTTTCCCGCGCCATAATTAGAAACGCTCATGAAGATCGGCTTCCTCAACCCCTGGCAAGATGCCGCCGAGAATCAGTGCTTCCAGTCACTGGCCATCGCCGCTGCGCGCATCGGTCACGAGCTCGTGCATTGTGCCAACAGTATGGAGGTTGCCGCCCACGCGCCGAGTTTCGTTCTCGCGTGCTCTTCCATTCAGCCCAAGCTCAACGACACTCCCCACTATGCCGTAATCCACGCGCACAGGGATCTCTATCTCACCGAGCGCTCCCACTACGACAACATTCTGACCTGCGACGGATATCTGACCATTTCCGATTCCCTCGCCCGTTTCATCCGCGATCTCACCTTCGGCGCCGGACGCCCCCAGGAAGCCGGCTTCTACTTCATTACCTGCCAGCGTCTCGATATCCGAACCGATCTCCCCACCCTGATCGCGTCCTCCCGCCTCAAGATCACTTACTGCGGCACCAACTGGGACACCGACCGCGCGGTACTCGTCGCCCTTCTCTCCCGCCACGAAGGCGTCGAAGTCTTCGGCCCCGAGCACTCGTGGACCGGTCTAGATCGCAAAGCCTATGGCGGCAGGCTCCCCTTCGACGGAGTGTCGGTGCAGAAGAAGTACGCCGAGAACGGCATCGGCCTGTGCCTGCTATCCGACGAGCACTACCGCGACGACATCATCTCCAACCGCGTCTTCGAGGTCGCTTCCGTCGGCGCCATCGCCATCTGTCCCGACATCCCCTGGCTCCGCCGCAACTTCGGCGATTCCCTCTACTACATCGACCAGTCCTTCCCCACCCCTACCTCGTGCGGCAGATCCTCCTGCGGCGCGAGGAGATCTACCGAGACCCCAGTGCCGCGGTCCAAAGGGCCCGTCGCGCGCGGGAGATTTTCGAGCGTCATTTCGCCGCCGAGATCATGCTGGGGAACGCCGTCGCCTACCACGACCGCGTGTCCGCCCAGCGGAAAGCGACTCTCGCCGTCGGCGCCGAACACGCCCCGCTGATCTCCGTAATCTTCCGTTGCGGATCGCGCCCTCTCGCCGTCGTCCGCCGCGCCGTAGAATCGCTCGCCCGCCAGTCCTACGGCCGCTTCGACGTCATCTTCGTCCGTCACGGCGCGCTCGACCTTTCCCCACTCACCAGCCTCACCTTCCCCAACATCGAGTCCATCCGCGTCATCGACGTCCCCGCCGGCGAACGCAGCACCAGTCTCTGGGCCGGCCTGGCCGCCGTCAAGGGCGACTACTTTTCCGTTCTCGACGACGACGACTGGCACTTCTCCAACCACTTCGAGACCCTCTTCCACCCCATCACCAGCCCGCCCCCCAAGCGCTTCTTCGCCTACAGCGGCGTGATCTCCGCGCAGCCCGACCCCTCCCCCATTCCCGGAGGCAGCTCCGACAACCGCCACCTCACCCACTTCGGCATCACCGCCACCGACGACCTGTTTGCCATCTCCGGCGCTTTCACGTCCAACTGTTTTGTGGCGTCGACCAACCTCCTGCACCCCGCGCTCCTGGAGGATCCGCAGCTCGTCACCGCCGAGGACAGTTACCTCATCCTGTCGCTCCTGGCGCAGGTCGATCCCAAGTTCTCTTACGCCGCCACCACCGTCTACGAACGCGGCCGCGCCGATCAATCCGCCTTCGGACGCCACCCGTCGCGCTTCGAAGACGAGCTGACCATCCAGATCCGCCTGCACGGATGCGCCCTTCCCAGGCCCGGTCTGACCGCCGGGCACGCCGCCCTGTCGGAGTTCTGGAAGCGCAGGCCCGCCGCGAAAGCGTCCCATCCCCCCGCGGAACTCGTCGAGCGCATCGCTACCGGCTTCAAGTCCAAAACCAGCGCCATCCGCCCCGGATGCACGGTCGTGAATCCTGAAACCGGCGAGTGCCTCGTGGAGACAGCGCCCGAACGGTGGGCCTATTCCGCGGAGTTTTCTGTCGATATCCCTGCCGGCCGTGAGGGACCGGGCTTCGTCCGCGTGGAAGTCCTGGTCACTCGCGGCCCCATCGGCGTTTTGGACCCCGCCGGGGTGGATTTCCTTTCCCGCGTTCCCGTGCAGGAATCCGAAGAGCCGCAGTCCGTCGACCTCCTCGTGCCCGACTTCCGCCAGATGGGCCGGCTGGTGATTCAGAACTGGGACACCGGTGGCATACACTCCGCGCGCGTCCGCTCCCTAACGTGGTGGGGCATTCTTGGTCTCGAGGATAAGCCACGAGTAGACCTAGACCGCCGGGTTGACCTGGCCCCCCCGTCACGTCCGTTCCTGGGGCCAGAGCTTCCAAACCGCCCAGACATCGGAGATGGTACGGGAGACGGGCCTGATGGTCGCGCTCTTCATGGCAGGTGGATCCCAGTTCCCGACAGGGGTCGATGCCAACTCCACCCGCCGTCAGACGGCGAATCAGCGCACGCCGGCTCTTGCGCTATAATGGACTTTCTCAAATGGCATCGAGAAAGAACTGGCCAGGATTTCTCAGTGCGAAGTATTGGAGCAGACTTCCGCGGGGAATGACACGGAGGTTTGGGGGTTCAATCGATGTTGCGCCGTAAATTTGCCGTAATCAAGTTATGGCCTCACGAGAAAACGGCTGAGGACGAGGTCATCGAGCGGCTGAAGATTGCAGCCAAATCTCTCGATCTTGAGTGTCTGGTGGTCGACTCGTTCGCCCGCTTGATCCATCCGCTCTACACGCAACTGACCCAGGATGACGTCGACTTCGTCCTGAGTCTCCACTTCGAAACACCGAAGCAATTCGATATTTTTTCCTTTGGCACCCTTTGGAATCCGCCTCAGCTCTATTACGAGCGGGGCTATCGCAAATTCACCCGGCACCTTCTGACTCACGATGATTTTCTGAGTGGTGGCTCCACTTCGGGCGACGACCACGTCTTGCGCTTTATTTCACGCGATCCAAAGCGAGATAGTCCACACTTCCGATGTTATCCCACACTGTCCGGACCCATATTGGAACCCACCCTAGGGGATAGGAAGCTGCTCTATCTAGGTATCAATTGGGAGAGGTCGGCCCGGGCAGCCTGGACGTCACGAACGGCTCCTCGCCTTGCTGGATCAAAGCGGTGACATACGGATTTACGGACCGAAGATCCTCGCTGGGGTGGAAGTGTGGCATGGGTACAAGAGCTACGTCGGCCCCGTTCCGTTCGATGGCGTGTCGGTCGTCCACTTGATCAATATGGGTGGCATCGCCTTGGTGCTTTCCTCGGCGGCGCACAGGCAGTCCGAGATGATGTCGTGCCGGATTTTCGAAAGCGCAGCCGCCGGAGCGGTGATCATCTGCGACGAGAACGCGTTTGCCCGCCGGTACTTCGGCGATTCGTTGTTGTACATCGACACAACGCTGCCCCCCGAAGAGACATATGGCCAGGTGCAGTCCCATCTGAACTGGATCAAATCTGAGCCAGCAAAAGCGCTGGAGTTGGCGAAGCAGGCTCAAGAGGTATTCCGCAAGAACTTCAGGCTGGAGACATGCCTTGAGCGAATCTATCAGGAGCTGCCGGCCCGGAAAGAGAAACTTGAGTGCCTCTATACGCCGAAAAGACGCGGGGAGAAGATCTGCGTCGTTTTCCTAATGCCGGAATTTCGGTCCGAGGTGTTACAACAGCACATCGCCAGTTGCCTCGCGCAAAAGAATGTCAGTATCCGGGGCATTGTTGCCATGGACGCCCGGGAGGCGGAGATTATCGGACCACGGGTGCGATCGCGGCTCATTGAATCGCCTGCGCCGCTCGAAATGGCGCCGGTCCACTTCACGGAATGTCGCCCGAATGGCTCACTGAGGCGCCGGAGACAGACCGGAGAAGTCGTCAGCGAAGTGATTGCCAATCTGGTCCAGGAAGAATATGTTTGCATTGTCGCTCCATACGAGCGGCTCTTTTCGGACCATCTCTGTTCGCTTCTCCGGACGCTCCAGGACTCCGAAGCGGCCGGTTGCGCTTGGTCCGACATGCTCCTGGCGCGTCGTTCGGATGGTGAGGACCAGGCTGATCTCAGTGACGATCCGGACGCCGGCAGTTCAGCGGACGACCCGCCAATCGGGTTCGGACGGTTTCTCTTTCGCATGTCTGCCCTCGAGACGCGCCTCCGGACTGCCCTGCCTTACCTCGACGCCTTGGCGATGCATCTGCTTTTCGGAACCAGCAAGAGTGTTCCGACGCGACGATGCACGCTTTTCTCCACGGGCGCGGACTATTCCTGGAAACCAGTTGGTGCGACGCCCGCAAGCCTGGAACGCGAGATCCTCATTGATTTCTCGCCAGAAGTCTTCCAGCCGAAGGAACGCTCCCAGAGTGGGCCGCAACAGCAACCGCGGGGGCAGCCGCAACCAACTCCTCTGTCGCTAGCTGGAATGACGCCGGAGGAAAGAACGAAACTTGCGGTAGAACTCGCGCACGCGATTCCGATCCCGTATGTAGTGAAGAAACTGGCCTTCGGTTCGTACCGGCTGTGGTTCCGAATCCACTCCGCCTTGAGTCGCTCGGGCGCTGGCGACGGCCGGAAATGAGTGGACCGGATTTGCGCGTCTTTCGCCTGTCAGTGGCACTCCGCGGTACTCCGTGTGATTTCGGCAAGGCTGCGTAGTACAGAGCCCGGGGGCCTGGTTCAGAAGCAGTTGCCCTGCTCCACCCAGTAATGCCAGCCGCCAATGGCCTCGGCAGTGGATTCGTCGGGATCAATGGCAACCAGTTGTGACAAGGGAACTGCCGTGGTCCGGCCGTGCCAGCGGAGCAGAACGAGCATGTCGGCGGAGCAGGCGTCTTCAGGTGGCGTCTTCAGGCGCCATACGCTGGACTTAGACGGGTTCCCGGTTACTGAGCGGCGAAACGACTCTAGGAGTGATGCGCCACGCCGGCTCCCATCGACCAAGCCATTGATGTGCTACGGTTGACCAGCCGGGCGAGCGAGATGTTCCTGCGGCAACCCGCTGCCGAGCAACGCCGGTTGCTACCGGTAGTTGTCGAAAAGGCCGCTTGGCAGGACGGCGTGTTGTGAACGACCCTGTTCGAACCGTTCGAGATTCCGCGCCAACCCCGCGGTGGCGATCAGCAACAGCGCCCCCGCGGCCGCGCTCCCGTGCCACAGGCCGGGTCTCATTTCCGCCATATCGGACACTATCTTCCGGCAGCGGAGCTCACCACGGATGCCTGCGCACACCTGTGGAAGCCGTAAGTCCGGCCGGAGAATCGCGGCTCGGTAAGCAGCCGGTTACTCGACAAAAGCGCAAACATGCGTTACTTCCGGCTCAGTTCTCTCCCTGGATGACGTGTTCGGCCGTCCAGATTTGCCGCAAACCGAACGGAATCGACAACGGCTTGCTAGTGTCGTACTTTTCCGGCTGGCGAGCAGCCACGATCTGAATCATCTTCTCCACAAAAAATGCCGGCAGCCGGAGGTCCTGATAATAGGCCTTCTCCACTGAAAAAGTCATCCTGGAATGGTCCGCCTGAAACCGGCAGTCCACCCAAACAGATTTTCTGCCGTTCAGAACGAGCCGTAACGGGGCCGGGATGGTGCCCGGCCGCCAGCGTTCCACGGCGTCAAAGTCCACCACTGTAAAGGTGGAAACGTAGTTGTGGGGAAAAAGCTTCACGGTGACTGAGTTCAGGCCCGGCCGCGGGGTAGCCCTCAGGGTATACCGCATGTACTCGTTAATTTCAGCCTCGGTAAGCTGGAATGAAATATGCTCCGGGGTTCCAGCAGCCGCTTGTATCTGGGCCGCTCGAAGCCGGTCAAACAAGCCCACAAATCTGGTCACCACCGGCGGCGGGGAGGCCTCAGTGGCCGCCCGGCCCATCACCAGAAGCAGCATGCCGGCTGCCAGCCAGAGCACTGCCTTGCAGAACTGATTCATTTCCAAGACCTCGCTCGATTGCACCAGCAAAAGCAGCTTGCAACTCCCGGGGGGGATCCACGCTGGTACTGCTGCCTCAGATCATAATGAACTCGGCCTTTGCCATCGTGAGGGCAGTTTTCTCGCGGTCCCCGGCCTGGTGCATCGATGCATCCTTTATGATACGTCACCAGGATCGAATTTCGGGACACTTTATCCGCAGGAGAAGTCAGTCCCGCTCTGGCACAAACTGGATACGAATTGAATGCGTTGGAAGCGTGAGGGCTACGCCTTGCGGATAACCTCACTTTGCCATTTTTCGGTTGGGTAGCGCCGTTTACCGTCATACGCTCTCATGCAGCCCCAACGGTGCGACCGCCCACTCATACAAAGCTCCTGGACCGGGAAGCGACGCCAGAAACCGGCGAAGATCCTGGGCAGCGTCCGGTGTTTTCGACAGGAGCATGAGGAAACCACCGCCGCCGGCGCCGGCTAGCTTGGCGCCTGAGATGTATGGGCGCACGTGTTCGAGAAACGCGTTGATCGGCGCGTTCGTTGTGTGTGGGTCCAGGATCTGGTTGAGTTGCCAATGGCGATCGAGCAAGCTGCCGAGATAATCCCAATCGGATTCCTTCATCGCGTACGCCATCTCCACGGCCAGGGTCTTGATGCTGTGCAGCACCTGCACCGCCTGAACCTCACGGGCTAGATACCGGCCCACCACTTGCCTCAGCAGGTCCTTCGCAACGCGCCGGATGCCGGTGTAATAGATGACGAACCGCTCCGCAAACCCCGCCGGACACGGAACCGGTTCCACGCGGAGACGCTGGCGGGGACCCGGGCCGGTCATGGTCAACTTCGCGCCCGGATAGATGCCGCCTACTTGATCCTGCCATCCTCCCCCAGTGGTCATGAACTGTTCCAGCGCCAAAACCAGATCCGAGAGTTCCTGGACGCTCACATCCTCACCGCGCATCGACAGGAGAGCCTTCAACACCGCCGCGGCGAGGACGCTGCTCGTCCCCAGCCCGGAGCCCACTGGCAGGTTCACTTCCGTGCGAATTTCGAGGCCGGCAATCGGTTCGCCGGGTCTCACAAAGCCCAGCATCTCAAGAGCGGCGCGATGAACCGCGAATGCGGAACCGACATCAGCGGCGGACGAAAAACACTCAGCGGTCAGCGACTCCGTCGCTTCCGAAGAAACCAACCGCACCATGGGTTCATTCAGCGAGCGGACGATCACGCGGATGGGGTAGGCGCCATTTACCGTAATGGCCATATTGAAAATCGTACCGCCCCAATCCAGGCAAAACGGCGGAGTGTCGGACCAGCCGCCGCCGAAGTCGATCCGCGCCGGAGCTGATACCGTCAGAGAGGAGGTGCATGCCGAAGGCCGGTAGCCGTTGGCACAGAAGGACGGAAGCGCGTGCGCGGCCACCTCTTTCTACACGGCCGAGAATGCCGCGGAACGAGCGTGCGCCGACTCCTCCGCAAGCCCGGCCTGGTCGTAAAACAGGCTGGCCTGAAAGTAGCGGCTGGCCGCCTCCGACGGAGCGCTCGCCTCGAGCCCCACCGCCTCGGCGCTCAGAGCACGGCCGGTCCCCGCAAGAGCGTTGATGCCGGGCGAGTGGATCAACAGCGGTCGCACGTCCGTCTCCGAGCGCGCAAGCGCGACTGCGGAGGCCCGCCAGTTCGCATCGCGGCGACGGTCACGCACCTCGGCCAGCGCCTCTGCATCCGCGTACTCGGTGCTCGTGGCCAGGGACAGCCGGGGCAACGCGTTGTTGTTGAACAGGAATAGCTGAGCGTTCCAGAGGCAACGCTCATGCTGTGGAACGCCCGGCCAGACCTCTTCCGGGTCGAGGTCGAGACTCTTCAGAACTTCCAGAATCGGGCGGCCGAACCAAGTCGGAGTCTTCGGATCGTCCTCAGCCCCGTACGAACGCACCACGAAACCCCGCCGGCCATCCGGCAGATGGATTGGCACCTGGTGCACAACGGTGTCCTCGGCGACCGTCATAGGACCGGACAAATCCGTCAGACCATGCACGATGGCTCCCGCGCCCACGCGGATCGGCTCCGTCGAGTAGCATTCGATCACCAGCGCACCGGGGCCAAGTTTGCTTCCCGGCGCCAGGATGCTGTCCACCACTCCTCCCTTGAACAGTCGGCGGAAATGGGAAGTCGTGCCGACGTGCGTGAACGTGCCTTCCACGAGCGAGCAGTGGAACGGCACGCCGTGCAGCAGGGCGGCCAGCTCGGGTAACGCGCACGGCGCTTCCCCCGTGAGCGAGAGCGTGAACTGGCGATACAGGTCCAGGAACGGAATCTCGGGGAGGGTGGAAGCCAGACGAGACAGTCCGGCGGATAGCCCTGCGTCGAAGTGAAGGAGCCCCGTATCGAGCGCCACTTTGTCGCCGGGTAAGATCCCGCCGGCGGCGCGCACCTGGGCAGGAGTGGGCTTTTGCAGGAAGGCATACACCCTCGTCGAGGACATAGATGCCATGGCGCGTGCCTACTTCAATTGGCTGCCGGATGACGGCGCCGGCGACTCCGGGACGGTCCCAGTCAAGATCCGCCGCATCGAACGTCAGGACGACATCGCCGGAAGACACCGCGAGACCGGAAGAGAAGCGTTCCACCCAGAGCGTCGAGAGAGCCAGGGTTTCATCGAAGACGGTGCTGTTCTCGCCCCAAGGAGTGCGCGCGGGCAAGATGCCGAAGAGCTTGCCGGTGAGACTATACTCAGGCAGACGGCGGGACTCGCCGCCCGCGTGGATGACCAGGACCCGGTTGCGGCTCCACCACGCCGGATCGCTCCTGCCCAGGGCCTGGAGGGCGCGGAGCGTAGCTCCGCCGCTGCCAATGTGGCGGCCTTCCGGATCGGGGACAACCTGCCAGGAGACGTTGCGCGGCAAGTAACCGCGGTCGGCGCGGCGGCGGATCTGCTGGCGATAGAGCTCAGCCTGGGCCTTCGACCCCGCCGTGATGATGACAGCGGACCACCAACGAGACGCGGCCGCCGGTTCCGCGAGACCCTGTAGGAAAGCGGAATAGGAGCGTTGGCGGATGTCGCCCCATCCGGTGGCGTCGGAAATCCCGGGGGCGGTATTCGCGACAGCAGTCATGGCTGAAGCGCCCTGGCTGCCGCTAACCGGCGACACTGATACCACGCCACGAGGATTTCCATTTTGGCTTCCTAGCCACTGTCGATGGCAGGTCCTATTGCCCCCGTTTGGAGCGATTTTCGATTGTACCACGGCACCAACGTGTTATTGCCATTGACCGGCCTCGATTCGACCGGCGGACTACCGTATCATGGGCCAATGCGACGCCTTGGATTACATGTTACAGCGGTCTGCACACCTCGGAGATCACCAACAATGACCCCGTGCAACTCATCGATATCGGAATCAAGAGGCCGGGGAATCCTGCCAAGGTGGTGAGTGCCGCTCTCGACCCGTTGCGCGTCGATCCCAACCACTACAAGTTGGAATTCGAGAACAGCCAGGTTCGGGTTCTCCGCGTCGGCATCGGTCCGCGGCAGAGCGTGCCGATGCACGAGTACGTCCTCAACCACGTGGTGGTTTACTTCACGGAGCAGAACATAAGATAGAAAACCTGAATGACAAGCCGTTCGAAGCGGCGGTGGTGGAATTGAAGAACTGAATTCCGCACCGCGCTGAGTCCTCCCACTACGCCGTAGGAGCGCTGGGGCCCGGCGGCGTCCTCAAGGCCGCGAGGGCCCTCGAGCGTGGATCTTCACCAGGCTAGGGTCCAGCGACTTCAGGTTCGGCTTACCGCACATGGCCATGTCGCGGGCCAGTTCGGTCTGGAGCATTTCGAGCATGGTCTGGACACCGGCGGAGCCGTAGGCCGCCAGCGCCCAAAGCGGCGGCCGGCCGAGCATGACCGCGCGCGCGCCCAGCACCAGCGCCTTCAGGATGTCCGCGCCGCGGCGGAAGCTGCCGTCGATGAGGATGGGCGCTTTGCCGGCAACCGCCTCGGCGATGGCGGGCAGCACCTCGATGGGCGCCGCCATTCCGCTGGCAGGCTGACCGCCGCAGTTGGAAACCACGATGCCGTCGATGCCCTTGCCGATGGCGGCGCGAGCCTCTTCCGGGCTCATGATGCCCTTGAGCACGACCGGGATGCGGAGACCCTGCCGCAAACGGTCGATGGCGCTCCAGTCCGCGCCGCCGATGGTGATGCATAGCGCCTTGCAGCCGAGATCGACGGCCTGATCGATACGGCGCCGCTGCGCATCCGTATCCGCCTCGGGGTAAACCTGATACCAGAGCGTGGCCGCCGGCTGAGCGGCGATCTCCTTGATTGGATAGCTGGCGCGGCCAGAAACCACCATCGCGGTTTTCGCGGCGGAAGCGCCGCGCACGCTGGCCAGCTCGCCCTCCGGGTGAAACCGCTTCTGCTCGGAAGCGGGACCCACCAGGATGGGCGCGAACAGCCGCTGGCCGAAAAGCTCGGTGGTCAGGTCCAACTGCGTGGTGTTGACCATCATGCGCGGCCGCAATGTGATGCGGTCGAAGGCGCTCCGATCGCTGCCGGCGATCGCGGCGAAGGCGGCGGCGCTCAGGCAGCGCTGCGCCATCGCCTCGAACTCGAACGTGTTGACCAGCTCGCGGACGGGAGCGATGCGGCCCGGCGGCTCTCCAATGGATGACTGCGCCGTGCTCATAGGAACTCCGTTCTGACCAAGGTTCTGTCGATGGAAGCCAGCGTGGGCCGGCCGGCCGCCGCCATGGCTTGAACCAGTTCGGCTTGCAGGATTTCGAGAACCTTCTGGACGCCCTGCGGGCCGTAGGCGGCCAGACCCCAAAGCGGCACGCGGCCCAGGCCGACGGCGCTGGCGCCCAGCGCCAGAGCTTTCAGAATGTCGCTGCCGCGGCGTATCCCGCTGTCGAAGAGAATCGGGACGCGGCCTTGGACGGCATCGGCGATTTCCGGCAACACTTCGAGCGTGGAAGGCTCGTAGTCCAGCGACCGCCCGCCATGGTTCGACAAGTAGATGGCATCGACCCCGTGTTCCAGGCACAGGCGCGCATCCTCCGCCGTGACGATGCCTTTGACGAGCAGCGGCACCTTGACTATGCGGCGGAGTTCGTCGAGCAGCGTCCATTCGTACCACAGCCTGCCGTCCGGGACGCGATACGGGTTGGTGGGGGGATGCGGCGGCGCAACAGAAGCCGGCGACGGCCTGGGGGACGCGGCGGTGGCGAGGTTCTGGTCATGCGTCGAGCGCTCGTAGACGGAAGCCTGCTGGTCCACCGTGACCACAATCGCCCGGCAGCCGGCCGCTTGAGCCTTCTCGAGCGTTTGGCGGTTGTAATCGGGTCCGGGCTGCGGGTAGAGCTGGAACCACAAGGGGCCGGTGGCCGCAGCCGCGATCTTTTCCACGGGCAAGGTGGCGGCATTGCTCACGATCAGCGGGGTGTTGGAGGCGGCCGTGGCTCCCGCGTATGTGGCCGCCTCGGCGTCGGGATGGTACATCACGTGGCGGGACGTGGGCGCGATGAGCATCGGAAACGGCAGCTTCATGCCGAGAAAGTTCGACGCGGGCTGGACCGGGCCCACGCCGGCGATCCTGCGCGGGACCAGTCCGACCCAGTCGAAGGCCTCCCGGTTCCGGCGCAGCGTGAACTCCCCGTCAACGCCCCAGGACATGAAGTCGTAAGCCTGCCGCGTGATCTTCGCGTGTGCCACGGGCTCGAAGTCGAAGGCGTCGAGCATCTCACCAAGCGCCGGAACGCGGCTGTGATCGCGGAACGGATCTTGCTGGCTGGCGAGCAGAGGCGAACCGGCGAGAAACCCGGCCAGCCCGCGGAATACCGTGCGGCGGCTCACGGCGGGATGGAGTGTTCTTCCCGAATCTACCAAGAGTCCCTCCAATCGGAGACAAACCATCAGATCTACAATACTTCGCGACTCTATCGCAAGCTGGTGGCAGCCTTTCGCGTAGTCCGCCGGGGCCGGCAGGGGATGGCGGCTGCGTGTATACTGAACAGGAGCCGAAGAGATTCGCGCCGATAACCATCGGTGCTGGCGCAAGCGAGGATGCCCGATTGGAAACAGTGCGAAGGTGAGCTTGCCGGCGGGGAGTTCCCGCTGGAGCGGTATCTCGGCGGTAGTGAAGGGAGCGCGGTCTTCCTCACCCGGTTCGCCTCGGGCAGGGCCGTCATCAAGCTCGTGCTCGCCGGCCAGGCGCAAGCCGCGGAGCTTGTGGAGCGCTGGAATCGCGCCGCTGCCGTCTGCCATCCTCACCTGGTCCGCATCTTTGCCGCCGGAACTGGGGAGCTGGCAGGCATGCCGCTGGCTTATTTCGTCATGGAGTACGCCGAGGAAAATCTCGCCGAAGTTCTCAGCGAACGCCCGCTCACCACGGACGAAACCCGCGACATGCTTCGATCGGTCGCGGATGCACTGGCGTACCTGCACGGCCAGGGCCTGGTGCATGGCAATCTGAAGCCGTCGAATATCCTGGCGGTCGAAGATACGGTGAAGATCTCCAGCGAAACGGTGTCGGCGGGCGATCCGGCCGCGGACATCCGGGCACTGGGAGTAGCGTTGGCACAGGCTTTGACGCCACCAGCGGCAACCGTCACCGAAGGCGGCCCGGATCCCGCGGTTGACGCGTTGCCCTTTCCCTTCCGGGACGTGGCGCAAAACTGCCTGCACCACGACCCTCGGCTTCGATGGTCCGCTGGCAAGATCGGGGCTTGGCTGGGTTCGGCCGAGCGGCCTGCCTCGACCCTTCCGGCGCCCACGACGCCGGTGGCGAAACCCGCGGCGGGGAGACCGGGACTCCGGTATTACGTTGCCGCCGCCGTGCTCGTCGTGGGGGCGGCGATTGCCGGGGGCGTGGCGATGCATCGGACGGCTGCGCCGAAGGCCGCACCGCCCGTCGCGCCGGATCGCCGAGCCGAGCCACCGCATAACATGCCCGCTGCGCCAGGCACAATTACGCGCCGCGTGCTCCCCGACGTTCCCGCCCAAGCCCGGAATACGGTTCACGGCAAAGCGACGGTGGCCGTCAGGATTGCGGTGGATCCATCGGGACATGTAACGGAGGCCACGCTGGAGCGCGGTGGCTCGCCTTATTTTGGCAAGCTGGCGCTGGAAGCGGCCCGGCATTGGCAATTCGCCCCGGTGGAGGGTGCGGGCCCGCGGAACTGGATCCTGCGTTTTGAGATCATGCGAACCGAGACGCAGGTCATCCCTGTCAGGGAAGGTCGGGAATAGATCGCACACTATGCGTAGCGCCGGCGATCTTGCCGCGCTGCTGTCCGAGTTACCGAGTCACATGCCCACTGCAATCAATGTCGCTTCCTTTGACCGGTTTTTCTGCTGTCCAACTGCCACCTGCCACGTGATTTCAAGCTGTTGCGCATCGTCGTGCACCCCGGCCAGAGCCGGCCGGGCCTGAAATGGATCGTCCAGCCACACCCACAGATCGCGATAGAAAAACAGTTGCTGCCGCAGCAAAGCGGCCAGCGTCGATAACGACCAGGCGAACTTCGATTTCAACTGCAGGTACTTCAGCACCAGCATCGCGATCAAAGCGGTCCACACCTGGGTTCGGACCGCATGGGCGCTGGTCCCCACAAACGATAGCCGATAATGCTCCGCTTTCCCCTAGCTGGCGCTCCAACTCACTGTCGGTAGTGGCGGAGCGCTGTGTGGGCCGCCAAACGCTCAATTCAGATCGAAATTCCCGGTAACCATGGCCGCCCGCAACGTGTCAACGTATGCGGCGGCTTCCTCCGCTCGTTCAACGCACCTGGGACAGCCCAGCAGGTCTTGCCGCCAGTTGGGGGTTCTCCAAGGGTATAATTCGCGTCATGGACCTGTTCGAGGTGATCAGGAGGCGCCGATCGGTCCGGGCGTTCGCACCCGAGGCAGTGGAAGCGGAGAAGGTGGCGCAGGTGCTCGCGGCGGCGAATGCGGCACCGTCGGCGGGAAACCTGCAAGGGTACGAGATCTTCCGGGTCACGCAAGAGAAGGAACGCGCGGCGCTGGCGCGCGCGGCGCTGGACCAGTTCTTCGTGGCTCAGGCACCCGTGGTGTTGGTTTTCTGTGCCAACCAGGCGCGGTCGGCGGCGAAGTACCGGGAGCGGGGCGCGAGGCTGTACGCGATCCAGGACGCCACGATCGCGTGCGCGTTCGCCATGCTGGCGGCCACGGCTCTGGGCCTCAGCACGGTTTGGGTGGGAGCCTTCGACGACGCCGCGGTCGAGCGCGTGTTGGGCCGTCACGATTGGTTGCCAGTGGCCATCCTGCCGATCGGGTATCCGGCCGAAGAACCGGAACCGACGCCGCGGCGTTCGCTCACCGATCTGGTGCACGACTAGCGCGTCCGGAGGCGCCGGCGCCGCCCGCTGCATGCTACAGTGGTCCGCCATGAGGCGCTGGCTGTTCTTGCTGGCAGTGTTGCCGCTTCCCGTCTCCGGCCAGTACACCCTCTACACCTGCGGGGCGAGTTCCAAAGACTACGTCGTAGGCGCCAGGCTCCCGGCCAGCGGCATCTTCCTCAAGCCCGCGGGCGGCGAGTGGCGGCACGCCGGTTTCAATCATCCCTTTATCACCGCGTTCGATTTCGATCCGCGCGACCCCTCCGTCGTCTACGCCGCCGCCGGCAATGGCCTGCTGCGCATTTCCGCCAGCGGCGAGCGCTGGAAGATCCTCACCGGTAGCGACGTCACCGAGTTGCTCGACGTCGCCCTCGACCGCAACGATCCCGGCGCCATCTATTTCAGCCACACCGCCGGCATTCAGGTGAGTCATGATAGCGGCGCCACCTGGCGTGACGCCGCTTCCGGCCTGCACCGGAAATACACCGCGGCTCTCCGCGTCGATTCGCGCCGAGCCGGCTTTCTGCTCGCTGGCACCGAGCAAGGCATCTTCCACAGCGAAGACGGCGGAAAATCCTGGCGGCTCGCTGGCGCCGCCGGCATCCAGGTTCTGCACATCGAACAATCGCCCCACGATTCGTGCTACTGGCTCGCCGCCACCGAAGGCGGCGGCCTGTTTGATTCCACCGATTGCGGCGTCGCTTTCGAGAGCAACGGCAACCTGGGTGTGGGCCGCAACCTCTACGACATCGCCTTCGATCCGGCCTCCACGAATCGCATTGCCGTGGCGGGCTGGGGAGTCGGCGTGGCGATCACCGAGGATCGCGGCAAGACCTGGCAGCCCCGCAACTCCGGGCTTCCCGCAACCACCGTCTGGAGTGTGGCCTTCGACCCCGCCCAGCCCGGCCGCATTTACACCAGCGTGCACGAAGACGCCATCTATGTTTCCCCGGACAACGGCCGAACCTGGTCGAAAGACGGGCTCTCGGGCAGCTCCATCTTCCGCATGAAATTCGTCCCGGAGGCGCCACGCAAATGACCCGTCTCCCCTGGTTGTGCCTGCTGCTGCCGCTCTCCCTCGACGCGCAGACTCCGCCCTTCGAGCAACGCGTCCGGTCTCTGGTCGAGGCCTACGCCCACCCCGTGAGTTCGAGGCCCCTCGGCTACGCCAACATCGCCGCCAGGCTGTGGCTGCGCGAGGACCCGGCCTCGTGCTCGCGCCGCCTGGAGGAACTGCTCGCCGCCGGCCCCAGCGGCGACATGTTTTGGATGTACCCCGTCGCCGCCATCGCCTATCTGGACCGCGGCCAACTCACCGCTTCCGCCCGCCGCGCGCTCCGTGACTCGTCCCGCACGTACATGCCCTACCGCGGCGACACTGAGAATCACTGGGTCATGTACTACACCTCACTCTACCTGATGGCGCAGCTCTGGCCCGATCTGGATGGCGCCCAATGGTACACCGGTAAATCCTCCGCCGAGAACCTGCGCGAAGCCGCCGGCTGGCTCGAATCATGGGTGCGTCTCACCACCACCCGCGGGCAGGGCGAGTACGACAGCCCCAACTACATGGGCCTGTATTTCCTCTCGATGTCTTATCTGGCCGCCTGGGCCCGCGATCCCGCCATCGAGAAGCGCGCCGCCATGATGCTGGACTACCTCATCGCCGATTACGCCGCCGAAAACCTGGACGGCATTTACGTCGGCGCGCATTCCCGCGTTTACGACCGCGAAGTCCTCGAGAAGTGGAATGTCGCCTCGAGCGATTTCGGATGGGTGCTATTCGGCCTCGGTCATCCGCTCGACCCACCCGCCAACCCTATCCTCTTTTATGTGCTCGCAAGCGCCTACCAGCCACCGGAGATCCTCCAGCGCATTGCCACCGACCGTGCGCAGCCTTACACCCACTACGAACGCAAGCGCACCCGCAACCGCTGGCGGTTCTTCGACGAGCCGCACGGCCCGGTATACAAGACCACCTACGTGCGCCGCGAATACGCCGTCGGTTCCGACCAGGGCGGCACCCTGCAGCCCATCCAGGAACACTCCTGGGACGTCACTTGGTCGGTTCCCGATCCGCGTGGCGTCGACAACACGCTGTTCACCCTGAACCCGCATTCGTCCTTGCGCGAGTTGGAAACATACTTCACCTCCCCCCCCGATATCGGCATCTCCGGCGTAGTCAGTTCTAAGAAAAGCTACGATTCGCCCGACAAGTTCGTTGGCGGATCTCCCTACGAAAAGATTTTCCAGGACCAGGATACTATCGTCGCGTTGTACGATATCCCGCCCGATACCCGTTTCCCGCACATCAACGGCTTCTTCTCCAAGGACCTCGCCGAAGTGCGCGAAGATCCCTCCGGCTGGATCTTCGCCCGCGGCGGCGATGCCCTCATCGCCTGCCGCCCTCTGCAGCCATACACCTGGAAACCCATCGAGGGCGGCGGCCGGCGCCTTTTCAGCCCCTATCTGAAGAACGGCATCGTCGTGCAGGTAGCCGCTCGCAACGAGTTCGCCGGCATGCCGGAGTTCATCCGCGCGATCCTCGCGCTGCCGCTCAAATTCTCGCTCGACCCTGCCCCCTCTGTCCGCTTTCACTCCTTGCGCGGCCGAACCCTCGATTTCACCTACGGCCAGGCTCCACTTCTGAACGGCACTCCCCTCGACTACGCTCACTGGCCGCTATTCGGCGGACCATTCCTGGAAGCCCCCGTGGACTCCGAGATCCTCATCCTGAAGTACCGCCAAATGCGCCGCACCCTGGACTTCCGCCGCCTCACCGTCACCGACACGCGCTCTACACCCGCGCATAATCAGCGGAACATGTCGGGGGATCCGTAGAGTGTCGATTTCTTGGAGGGGGAGATGGGATTCGAAGCGGCGAAGTCCGGGTTGGGAAAACGCTCCTACATCGTGTACTGAACATCACCGCGTTTCCTGAGCATCACTGAAGTGCACGCCGTTCACCCAGTTTTCGCACAACGCCCTCGAAACGCCGTTCAAAAACATCCTTACGCGTCAACCTCCAAGAGTAGCGCCCATCAAGAAGTGCTGGGCAGGCTTCACGAAGGACGTATCGCTCCTGCGGTCATCGGCCATCCCTAATACGTTGTGCGGACGTATACGCCGGTCCGTTCGGGGCATGGGTAGCCCCGAGGATGTTTGTGTGGATTTAACGAACCGTCCATCGTCGTCCTGTTGAAGGTCTTCTGACAGTACGGACACCGATAGATGTAGGTCGGCCCTAGCTTCCGGTTCGTCCCCGAAGGCCGTGTGCTCGCGATCCGGGGGCTCGCCGTCGACGGCGCCACGGTCAGTGGACCGGTCGAGGTGAGTTCTATGACGTAACGCGGCGAGAAGACTTGCGAGGTGACTGCCGCAGCTTGCATCCGGTCGACGCGGTATGATCGATGCTCGCCTGAATCGCTGCGGATAGCGTGTAGCACGAAGTTCCCCTCGGCTGTCTGCCGCAGTGAGTATGGCTCGATGCGGCGCACGCTGCCGTCATACGTTAGATCGACGCACAAATGGTTCGCTGCAGCGAATCGTATGATTTCGAGGGTTCCGCGAGCACGGACGGGCACACCCATCGGCAGCACGCGGGTACGAACGGCGACCTCGCCAACGCCATATTGAATCTGCGTCCGTTGCGGAATCTCCGCTCCACCCATGAGCCACGTAAATATTTCAGGCAGCGCGTTCCAGAAATCGCTCATCGGCGGAAGGATCGGGAGCTGATGCCCGAGCATGTCCTCCCACATGCCGGCGAGGGCTTCGCGATGCGGTGCGAGTGTCTCAACGGTTGGCACTGGAATCGCCTTGTGGGCGCATTTTTGTTGGAGCACGTCGCGAAGCACGGATGCCGACGGTCGGCTGTCCGCGTTCCGGAAGAGGTTCACTACGTCGTACAGATCGCGGGGCCGCGTCCGTTCCCCCAGTGCCCGCAGTTTCTCCCCGAAGGCTTCCTCATACGCGTAGCAATTCACCCAGAGGCCCTGCGCGGGGCGGTCTGTATAAGGATGGAATATCTCGCGCCGCACGGCCGGCATCACGAGCCGTTCATCGGCTGTCAGGTCAAGCTTGATCTTCGGCCAACCGCCCGAGGTTGGAGAAACCGGGCCGCGATAGGCGATCTTTCCCTGACACGAGATATGTCCACGCGGGTTCTGGTAGATATCGAACCCGAGCTGGTCGACAGGGATGGTCAAACCCGACTGCTCCGCCACCCAGGCAACGACGTCAGCGAGGACTGGCCTCAGAAATCCCTCGTCAATATGCCCTTCGTCGCGCAGCGTGAAGTCCAAATCTTCGGAAAACCGATACGTTTCGAAGTAGCACTTCTTCAGACAGGTGCCACCCTTGAACACCCAGCTCTCCGATGTTTCTTGATGGGCGTTGATGCCAGCAAGAACCCAGCCGAGGACATAGTCTTTCTCGACAACGCTCGGCAAGAGCTTTAGCGCTGATGCCGCTTCAAGGATTTCACGCTTGTCGATCATGCAGCGTTGTCTTTCCAGCGGGCGGGTACCCAAAGGCGCCAGGCGGTAACGAGTCTCGGAGAAGAAAGCGCGGGATCAAGGCGAGCGTAGCCCTGGGTCAGCCGGGTGCGGCAGGCATCGGCCAGCTTCCGATCACCAAGCCGGGTCTCGGCCAGAAACCCCAGGCGTTTGAAGAGAGCGCCATTGTCGAACTGCTCAGCATAGCGGATCAATAGATCGCGGTCACCTGTCTTCTCTGTCAGATACGTTTCCAAGCAATCGGCGACATGATCGATGCCGCCGCCGACTTCAGGAGCGACGATCATATCGACCAGCGTGCGCGCAGCATCCGAAATGGCGACCTTCGCCGATCCGCGCCACAGCGTCTTCAATCCAAATAGGCGCTTGGCGGGAACACTGTGTAGCGCGAAGACCGCGCCCTGAGCGGTCGCACGCTTCTCGACGATTCGGCGAGTTGTAAACACGACTGTTTCATTAAAGAGCTGTTCGGTGAGCTCCCAATGGTGCGCGGCTGTCCACCCCCCGATGTAGCAGTTTCCGAACAGTGTCGGGACGAGAACCCAGGGATCGGCAAGTACTTGCTCGCTGCCAGCCAGGTCGAGAGGTACGGGAACATACAGCCCGCTACCGACCCTCCGGAGCCATCCCTGCATGCGCCAGCGTGACAACAATTGAGCGGCGCGACGTCGATCAATCCCAAGGGTTTGCGAGACGATGCCAACCGACACTACTTCTCTGGCGGCGCGCAGGACGGCAGCGAGCCGCGCACGCGAGGCCGGCAAGAAATCTTTCTCCTGGGCCATAACTATAAGCTATAGCATAAAGTTCTCGCTTATCGCAAATTGTATGCCGGAGAGTATAGCCGTCATCATGCCAACTTTGAGATTCAGCGACTGCCAGCGTGCCTGGCCGAACGTCGCTCTTTGGGTGTTGTGGTTGCTTGTCGCTCGCGCTGCCCCTTTGGTAGTCGCCGCCTCGGTGAGCGCCATCTGATTTCGTTTAACATCGCTTTCGCCCCGTGTTTTCGGGGCTGTCAGGTGCTGGACGTCGCATGCACTGACGGTGGCGCGAGCGGCCTTCCTAGGTGCCGAGACCATCCTCGCCTGCGTTGGTGAGCCCCACTATCGGGTAGGGATGCTTGGACTGCCAGCTCGGCTGGCCGGCATTCACCTCGCATCGAATATCAAGAAAAACAAGAACATCGTTTGTTGTCTGTTGGGCCCGAATGGAGTCTCAATGGAGTCACGGATTCTTCAAGTCGTTTAGTTTATTTATGTTACGGTTGCGAATGTCTGCTTGGGAAGCTGGCATTCGACCACTGAATTACTCCCGCCCATCGGTGCTTGGCGGCGCCTTCAAACATCACATAACCCAAGACCGCCTGGAAGCCGCTCCGCTGCCGTTCACGTGGTTTTTCGTTTGAACCCACCACGCCCCGGCCAATAGCCCCGCACAGGCCAGGTACACCGCCGACGTAGCGCTCAGACAGGCGCTCATCCCGTAACGTCCGGAAGCGGCCGCCACCAGCACCGGAGCAAACCCGCCGCCCAACCACCCCAGCGAATTCATCAGTCCCGCGGCTCCGGCACGCACCTCCACCCGCACCACATCGTAGAGCGCGGCAAAAATGTTGGCATCGTAGATCCCTTTGAAATAGCCGAAGCACGCCATCGCCGTCACCAGCACGGGCACGGACAGCGTTCTACCCGTGAGGAACAAAAAGGGCACTCCGCAAAAAAGCCCGATCGACTGCGTCAGCGCTCGCGCGCCACGTCGCCGCCGGCCAAGCCAATCGGCCGCCACCCCGCCCGTCAGCACTCCCAGCACCGAGGCGATCTGCAAATAAGCCGTGGCATTCCAGCCCGCCATCGACAGATTCATGTGGAACGTCCGATACAGGTAGGAAGGCATCCACGTGAGGAACACCATGGCCACAAAATTGGCGCCCATAAAGGCCAGAATCAGGAGCACCACGGGCGAGATCGCACTACGCCGCCTCTCTGGCTCCGAAGAGGCGGCTTTCTTGTCGGCCAGGCCGCGGGCCGGCTCGTGCAACAAGCCCCACACCAGAAAGCCGAGGGCAATGCCGGCCGCGCCAAACCAGACGAACATCGGCCGCCAGCCGTAATTCTGCGCGATCCACCCGGAACACACGCCGCCCGCGATGGTGCCGGCGTAAACGCTGGACTGATGCAGCGCCATGGCACGCGAGCGCGTCGCCCGCGCGTGATAGTCGCTGATCAACGACATCGCCGCCGGAAAATAGAACGCCTCCCCCAGTCCGCCCAACGCCCGGCACAAGGTGAGTTGCCAGAAGCCGTGGCAGCCAGCCGTGGCCGCTGTCACCAGCGACCAGAACACCAGCGCGCCCAAGATCAGCCCCTTGCGCGAAAACCGGTCGCCCAGCCATCCCGCAACCGGGCCGATGAATGCGTATACCCACATGAAGGAAGCGCCCACCATGCCCAATTGCGCATCGCTCAGGCCCAATTCCGACTTTAGAAGCGGAAAGACCGAGAAGATGGACTGCCGGTCGGCATAGTTGAAAAAGCAGACCAGCCACAGCAGGCCCACCACGAACCATTTGTATTTGCCGGCCATGAACGCCAGTTCACTGCGTCTCGGCGATCATGGACAAGTCGAAGAACTCCGCCATGGTCTCCCGCAGCGAGTTCTCCCGTTCCCAATGATCGAACGCATCGAGCCTTTCCCGGAGGCTGGTCTGGATGTGGTCGGCCAGCAATTGCATGGCGCGCTCCGGCTGGCAATCGGCCACGGCCTCGAGAATCGCGCGGTGCTGGTGATGGATCTTCTCCAGTTCCGCAGCCCGGTGCCCCGTGCGGCGGATCGCAAAAATGCGAATCAACAGCCGCGTTTCGTTCACCACTTTTAGAATTCGGGCATTCCCCGCCATGCGCATCAGCAGGGCGTGAAAGCCCAGGTCGCCGGTCACAAACCGATGCATCTGCCTGACATTCAGCGCGTCGCCTCCGGCACTCTCCAGCTCGGCTTTCAGCGTCAGAATCTCATCCGCCAGCCCCCGCAGCCGTTCCAACTCGGAAGCCCGCAACCGTTCCCGGGCGGCCTTGCCGACGGCATATACTTCCAGGGCTTCGCGTAATTCGTAAAGTTCGACGATGTCCTGCCGGGTCAACTGTACGACCATCGCCCCGCGGTTCGGAGTCTGCTCCAAAAAGCCCTCCGCCACCAATTGACCGATCGCTTCGCGCACGGGCGTCCGGCTGCTCCCCATTTCCTTGGCCAGCGCCAGTTCTGAAAGGGCGCTGCCCGCGGGCAACTCGCCGGCGGCGATCTTTCGCTGGATGTAAAAGTAGGCCTTGGTCCGCATGGAGTCGGACGCTGAACGGCGCCCGCGCTCCACGGATTTTTTCATAGCCGCAGTATACCTCCTACGCCGCTCCTTGCGCCTGCACGCTCCGAAACCATTCCCGGAGCTGATTCCCCTGGCTGACCCGCAATTCCGAAAGCGGCAGACTGAACCGCGCCGTAGCCAGTCCCCGGCTCTCCGCAATCCATTTCAAGCCCCACGGTACCGGCACCGTGTCCAGCTTCTCGATGAAGGCTCGCAGCGTGCGAATCGCCTCCGCATTCCGGGCTCCGCCTTCCGCAAACAACGGCAGAATCAGCTCTGGCCAAACCCCTGCCACCCCGGAAACCACGCCATCGCACACTCCTTCCTGCAACGCCTCCGGCAGCGCACCGTCATTCCCCACCAGCCGCACCGCGTCCGGCAGGTCCCGAGTCAGCGTCCGCAGCACATCCAGGGAGCCGCTGCTGTCTTTGATGCCCTTGATCCGCGGGCACTCCCGAACCAAGTCGCACACCGTGGCCACGGTAAGGCCGCTGGTGAACTGCGGTAGATTGTAGAGCAGAATATCGATGGGAAGATGTTCGGCAACCTCCAGGCAGAACGCCCGTAGATCGTGTTGCTCATAAGGAAAAAAGTGCGGCATGGGCAGCAGCACCGCTCGCGCCCCTCCGGCCACCGCCACCCGGCCATTCTCCAACGCTCCGCGCAGGTCGGCCGCGCCAATCCCGCACAGGATCCTCGAATCCGCGGGGAGCCACTTCCCAGCCGTTTCCAACATGTATGCCAAGTCCGCTACGCTGTTCAAGCAGTACTCGCCGGTAGCGCCATTGCACGCAAACCCGCGAATTCCCGAATCGGTCAGGAATCTCAGAATCCGTCCCAGCGCACAGCCATCCAAGTGGTCTTCTTCATCTCTGGGGTTGGTGACGGCGGCATAGACGCCGCCCAGACTCTTGCTCCGTGTCTCCATGGGCCTCCACACTGATCGTACACTTATGTAGTCACCCTGTCGACAACGCCGCTTGGACCCTGTCCGCCACTGCCCGCGCGAGTGCCATCGGATGGGGAAGGATCGCTCCGGTCCGGAATCGCGCGTGCTGCCATCGTTACTCCGATGAGGAAGGAAATGACGGAGTCGGCTGCGCCGGCGCCGGGCGCCACGGCTTCACCTAAGATTAACCAGATTAACCGCCTGGCGGCGCCCGCGGTGACCGCCGCGCGCGTACTTTCCGAGAGCCGTGGTCGACGTGAAGAGCAAGGACGGCGCCAGCGCCAGCCTCTCCACCCTGGTCACGCCCGTCTGCTTCCGCACCGCCGACGGCGAATTCCACGGCTTCGAAGGCGCCAACGACCACGCCGGCTGCTGCCACGGAAGCTGCGCACACGTCTGGAACTACG
>JBEKSR010000076.1:0-29588 GCA_049516835.1 Bryobacteraceae bacterium
GCCGGCTGCTGCCACGGAAGCTGCGCACACGTCTGGAACTACGAGACCGCCACCGCCCACATCTTCCCGAGCTTCGCCCGCTCGCTGCGCGGCTCCGCCTTCGGCTACCAGCTCGACAACGCTGGCGGCATCCGTTTCCGCGAGCGCCTTCCCCACCACGGCGACAGCTTCGGCTGGGCCGCCGCCGATGGCCAGATGGGTCAGATAAGGATGGACAGTCCGACCGGAACGGGCGGCGCAGAGCCGGTTTGGCGCCGAGCGCGATTGCAGACTGCTCCTCAGCATCGTAGGTATTCTCACGAGATCCCGGAATTGCACATTGATCCCGCACTCTCGGCTGATGACGGTGATGACTGCGAAGACGAGGAAAACTCCCGGTCAGGTCCAGCCGCCATCAACGATATAGCTCTGGTTCGTGATGGCTGCACTGTCATCGGCTGCCAGGAAAAGGACCAGCCTGGCGACGTCCTCCGGCGCCAGGCTTCGGTTCAATGCCTGCGCCGCCAAAATCTCCGCCATGTACTCCGGGGTGAACCATAAGCGCCGCTGCCGCTCGGTCAGGATCGCTCCGGGCAGGACGCTGTTCACCCTAATGTTGGCGGGACCGAGTTCGTGCGCCAGGGTCCTCGTCAACCCGACGATTGCTGCCTTGGAGGCGACATAGGCCGGCAGGCCCGTCGACGGAATCATCCAGGCAATCGAGCTCATATTGATGATGGAACCGCCGCCAGCCTCCGTCATTCGTGGCACGACCGCCTGGATCGCGAAGAAGTGGTGGCGCAGGTTTACCGCCATTCTTTCGTCCCAGTACTCCGGCGTCACATCGGCGAACTTGTGACGATCGTCGTTGGCGGCATTATTCACCAGCACGCGAACAGCGCCCCGTCGTGCTTCGATCTCCCCAATCGCCGAGCGCAATTCCGCGATGTCGGTTAGATCGCAGCGCAGGAACAGCGGCGGGCAAGAGCAGCGCGTCGAGAGATGCTTCACTAATTCCTCAGAACACTCGACGGCGATATCGAGGAAGGCGACTTTCGCTCCCTGCAGCGCGAATTGTTCCACCATGGAGGCGCCGATGCCGGAGCCTCCCCCGGTGATTAACACCACTCGCTCACGCAGGCTGGGATACAAGGCAAAGCGATCTGTCTGGCTCATTTCTCATGAAGCTCCGTCGTCACTCCGCTGCCACCACCATCTGGTCCTGCTGCCCCAGACCCTGAAAGATCAAGGGCAGCCGCTTCCCAGGACGTAGGTAGACCGGCTTCTGGCCCAACCCCACGCCGGGGGGTGTCCCACCGAAGATGATATCTCCCAATTGCAGGCTCGTGAAGCGGCTCAGGTAGCGCAATCAGGGAAGCCGGTCAGTCACGAGTGACCGGGACCGCCGACAGTACCGCCGCGTCAGGCCGACAACCCGGAAGCTTCCGATAACGCAAAATCCCATGATGTACGGTCTCACCTTCTTTCTCGAGATGCTCCCGGCGGACCTGCCGAGCGGGATCGTCCCGGGCATTGGCGCCTTCCAAGCCGCCAGCGCCGCCGTCAAAATGAGCCCTGCTTACGGGTATGACACCAACGCCGTCATTCTAACCATGGCCGACTGGCCAGGGAGAGTCGACACCAATGAGAAGCTGATGGCCACGGGAAGCACCCTGGTGTTTTGCACCATGGGCCTGAACTATCCGAGCCTGTTCGCGCAACTCCAGCGCTACTACGCGGTGGATACGCCGGTGGCCGTGGTGACCAACGCCGGCGACCTGGCCGGGCAGGCCGTGATTCGCAGCACGGTGGGGCGATTCCTGCAGGAAGTCGACTGCCGGAATCTCCCTCCGGATAGGCATATGTTGCTGGTTGGCAAATTCCTTCGAGTGGGACAGGCGCGCAAGGACAATCTGGTTCCCCGGGCCACCCCCGCCGAAGCACAGCAGTGAACCCGCCACCCTTCCCCCGGAATCGGCGTATCGCATTGCAAAATCCACGGTTCGGGCACGCTGAGGTGGCCTGAGCGGTGTAACACCCCTTGACAGATCACGCAAACCCTTGTCCAGGCGAGGCTTAGCTATCGGCCGGAGGGGTCGCCTGGCGTTATGCAATATAATACGCAGCCGACGCCCCGCTTTAGCCTTGCTCTCCAGCGGCGCTCGTGATATGCCGACCAGAGCAGATAAAAACGTGGATTTTAGAATCTTGGGAGGTTAAGTCAATGCAAGCGATTACGCGGAGCTTGCGGTGTTTTGCTGCCGCGGCGTCCATTTCAATCGTTGTCTTCGTCTGTTTTCTGCTGCTGGCTGTACCGCCAGCCGCTTTCTCGCAGAGCGTTACTGGACAGATTTCCGGAACCGTCGCCGATCCGGCCGGCGCCGTTGTCGTCGGCGCCAAAGTTCAGTTAACCCACGATCTTTCGCAGCAGGTCCGCGATTTCACGACGGAAACTAATGGAGGCTTCATCTTCACGGGCCTGGTGCCGGGCGCTTACAGCCTGCGTGTTGTGCAGCCCGGCTTCAAGGCCTACGACCAGAAGGCGATCATCGTCGCCGCGCAGGAGAGGGTGGACCTGCATGAGATCCGGTTGGAGGTCGGCGACGTCACCACCTCGGTGGAGGTCAACGCCTCTACGGTGCACGTGGCCACCGACAGCTCCGACCGGTCGATCGCCATCAACCTGCACCAGATCGACGATACGCCGACGCGGGGCCGTAACCCGGTAAGCATCATCATGACGCTGCCCGGCGTTCAGTCCTTGCCCCAGTCGTACGACTATCGTGGCTGGAACGGCGGCGGTATCCCGGGCGTCAACGGCGGGCAACAGGGCCAGATCATCCTCAACTTCGACGGCGCCGCCAGCCAGGACTCGGGCAACCTCAACCCCGGCTACATCAACCCGAGTGTGGACGCCATCGGCGAGGTCAAGCTGCTGGTTACCAACTACACGGCGGAGTACGGTGGACGCACGGCCGGGCAGTTGACCCTGACCACCAAGAACGGCACGCCCCAGTTCCACGGCACCGGCTACTGGTACTACCGGCACGAATCGCTGGACGCCAACGAGTTTTTCAACAACAAGACCAACGTGGTGAGACCCCGGTACCGCTACCAGAATCCGGGCTTCACCATCGGCGGCCCGCTGATCATCCCGGGCACGCGGTTCAACAAGTCGCGGCAGAAGCTGTTCTTCTTTTTCTCGTTCGACAAGCTGTTCAACAATACCGTCAGCTTCAACACGTACACCATGCCCTCGGCGCTGGAGCGTACCGGCGATTTTTCCAAGACCGTGACCACTGCCGGCGTGCAGGTTCCGATCTACGACCCGACGACGGGGAACGTGTTCCCAGGCAACGTCATCCCCGCCAGCCGCATCAGCCCGCAGGGACAGGCCATGCTGAACCTATTCCCGCTGCCGGATCCGCTGGGTCTGGCGCTGGACCCGACGGGCAACCGCGGGTACAACTTCCGGTACCCCCAGCAGCAGTTGCGGCCACTGGATGACAAGATTCTCCGGATAGACTATAACTTTTCGCCGAAAGTGGTGACCTACGCCCGCCTGCTGCAGGACTATCAGGCGCAGAACGGCTACAACACCACGGTGGGACCTCCGGGCGGGGCCTGGGGGCAGTTCCCGGATAGCTATCACGTGCAGTCGGCGGGCGCCCTCGGCACCCTGGTCTACACGTTCACCCCAACCCTAATCAACGAACTCAGTTGGGGCATCAACCGCGGCAAGCAGGGCGTCGGTCCGCTGGACGACACCAGCAGCAACAAGAATACCGGCGGTGTCAGGACCTACGCACAGAGCCTGCTGCCAATCAAAGACTCTAACGGCAACGCGCTCACCCTGCCGCGCATCAACCAGACCAGCAACATCCTGGGCCTGCTCCCGGCGGTGAGCTTCGGCACCCCCAGCACCGGTTTCAGCCAGCAGTCTTCCGGCCAGGGCGTTACGGCCGCGCCGACCTTCAGTCTGGACAGCCGCTGGCCCTTCACTGGGACCGACCAGTTGCAGACCCTGCAAGACAAAGTAACCTGGGTCACGGGGTCGCACGCCCTAAAGGCCGGTTTCTATTACGAGCGCATGGCGCGCAACGTGAGTGTATACTCCGTTTACAACGCCGCCGGAACCTACTACTTCGCCTCCGACCGCGCCAATCCCTTTGACACCAACTATCCTTACTCCAACGCCCTGCTGGGCAGCATCTTCGCCTACGGCGACGACAACACGAAGCTGGTGAACCATGCGCACTACTCGCAGTTTGAGTGGTACGTGCAGGACACCTGGAGGGCCGCTCGCCGGCTGACGTTCGACTACGGCCTGCGGTTCTACCGGGTGGGCGACCTGAACTCGGTGGGCAACCACCTGGGCCTGTTCAGCACTTCCGCGTACGATCCCACCAAGGCCGGCCAGTTGCTCTACCCGGCCTGCTCGACCGCGGTGACCACCACCACCTGCCCGACGGCCAACCGGATCGCCATCAACCCGGTTACCGGCGCGACCTTCCCGTACGTGCGGCAGGGCACATTCGACACCGCGTCCTACAGCACCTATCCGTGGACCGGCATCAAGTTTTACGACACCCATTTTTTCAACGTCCCCCCGATTCGCGTCGGACCGCGCCTCGGCTTCGCCTGGGATGTGTTCGGCGACGGCAAGACCGCCATACGCGGCGGTTTCGGCATCGTAGTGGGCCGCAACTGGAACGTGGACTGGATCGGCGCGCTCAGTGCCGGCCAGGGCCCGTTGATGGTGCCGCCCTACTTCCTGTCCCCCACCGCCGTCTACACCAACTTCCAGACCCTGGCGGGTTCCCAGTCGTACTACACGCCCCAAAACCTCATCGGCGGCAATCCCAACGAGATTCCGCAGTCCACCTACAACTGGAGCTTCGGCATTCAGCGGGAACTGACCCGCGGTCTGATTGCCGACATCTCCTACGTCGGCAACGCGCTGAAGAACGGTTATGGCCAGACGTACGACAGCAACGCAGTCGCGCCGCTGACCACCTGGAAACCCTCCGGATGCGCCAGCCCGATCGTGGTCAGCGGCATTTCGGCCGGCTGCCCGCAGTCGCAGTTCATCGACCCGACCAGCAACCCGGCCAACCCCGGCTACTACTCCACCAACCTGATCCGGAACATAGTCGGCTACAAGTCCATCGGCAACGTCATCGACTATACCGAGGGTTACACCAACAACTACAACGCGCTACAGATGCAGTTGAACCGGCGCACCGGCCACATCCAGTGGAACCTTAACTACACCTTCTCGCGAACCATCGTCTTCAACAACGCGAGCACACAGGGGACATCAGCATACTTGCAGTTTGTCAACGCCAACCTGATGAAGAACGTGGCCAATCGCCGGCACGCGATCAACTTCAACATGGGCTACGACTTCCCGCAGGCAAGCCAGCACTTCACCAGCGATCTCGGCAAATCATTCAGCAAGGTCGTGCTGGATGGCTGGCACCTGAACGGCAACGGCGCCATCTACGCCGGTTCGCCGTATACCGTGTCTTGCAGCGCGGCGAACCAGCCCTCGCAGTACTGGACGGGCACGCCGACGGCCTACATGCCGTTCCGTTGCCAGATGGGAGGCAACATCTACCTTTCCAGCGGCCTCCCCTCGGCGACGGAAGACCCGCGGCTGCAAGTGCCGCTGAACGCCGCCAACTTCGTGCTTCCGCCAGCGAACTCGGAGGGCATCGGCAACACGCCAATGACCCTGTTCTACGGTCCCTGGCTGTGGGACCTGGACCTCTCGCTGGCCAAGATGACCCGCATGTTCAAGGAGAAGGCGACCCTCGAACTGCGCGTCGAGACCTTCAATGTGCTGAACCACTTCAACCCGAGCAACCCGAACACCTCGCTCACCTGGAACTTCACGACCGGGGCGCAGACGAATGCGGCCTTCGGCACCATCCAGAGCGCGCAGGTGCAAGCGCGCCACTTGGTGCTTTCGATGAGGATCCGTTTCTGACGGCAGACCGTCTGCCGTGTAGTCGGTTATTCCTGGCCTTGGGGGGACACTCCCCCCAAGGCCATTCTGTTGATTGACTCGGAGTTGAGGTGTCTCCATGAAACGACGAACATTCATCTGGAGTTGCGCTACTGGTGCGTTGACTCTGATCGTTGACAATCCGCTTTCCGCCCAGGCCGCCAACGCAGGGGCCCTGGAGGAGACATTCCGGCGCCCGCCGGCATCCGCCGGGCCGTACACCTGGTGGCACTGGATGAACGGGAACATCACTGCGGACGGAATCACGCGCGACCTCGAGGCCATGAAGCGCGTGGGCGTGGCGGGCTTCCAGATCTTCCAGGTAGACGATGGAATCGTCGCCGGCCCGGTGAAGTACGGCACTCCGGAGCACCTCCGGATCCTGCAACACGCCGCCAGCGAGGCCGACCGGCTGGGGCTGGAGTTCGACATGCACAACTGTCCGGGCTGGTCGTCGACCGGAGGTCCGTGGATTACGCCGGAGCTCTCCATGCAGCAACTGGTGTGGAGCGAGACTTTCGTCGCCGGTGGGCAAACCGTGAGCGCCGTGCTGCCGCAGCCGTACACCAAGCGCGGCTACTACCGCGATGCGTTCGTCATGGCGTTCCCCTCGCTCCCTGGCGAGAGCCGGGCCATGCGGGATCTGCTGCGCGCCGCCACCTCGAGCAGCGGCCCGGTGGACATGAAGCTGTTGACCGATGGCGACCTGGCGGAGGGAGTCGAGGTTCGGCCGGCCGGAGCGGGCCAACCAGCCTATCTCCAATTGGAGTTTTCCGAGCCCTTTGAAGCGCGCTCGATTGCGGTATATACCGCCGCCGGCGGACTGGGCGGCGGACCCGGCCCCGGCGGTCGTGGGATGGGCGGCGGACCCATCTCGCTCGAAGCCTCCGACGATGGCGCTCAGTTCCGCAAGATATGCGATTTGAATGCGGCCGCGGGCCGCGGGATTGAAGCCCCCGCGGTGGCCAGTTTTCCCGCGGTCCGGGCCAAGTATTTCCGGCTGGCTTCCAACCAGGCGCGCCGGTTCTCCGAACTCCAGCTTTCCGGCGCCGCGCGTATCTCCGACTGGCCCATGAAGGGCGGCTTCGCCAGCCGCGGCGGGCCGGGCGGGACCATGATGGAGGCGCCCGCAACTACGCCTCAGGCGCCCGGCGAACCGGCCATCGATCCCGCCTCGGTTCTCGATATCAGCCAGTACATGGGCCGCGACGGCCGTCTGAACTGGGAAGCGCCCCCCGGAAACTGGACGATTCTCCGCATGGGACACACCTCGGTGGGGATTGAAAACCATCCCGCGCCGGCCGGCGGCGGCGGCCTGGAGTGCGACAAGTACAGTCGGGAGGCCATGGACTTCCACTTCGACCAGTTCTTCGGCAAACTGCTCCCGGCAATGGCCCCGCTGATCGCCAAACACAAGGCGGGGTCAGTCATCGATAGCTACGAAGTCGGCATGCAGACCTGGACTCCTGCCTACCCGCGGGAGTTCCAGCGGTGCCGCGGCTACGATCTCCGCAACTACCTGCCGGCGCTGACCGGCCGCGTGGTCGAGAGCGCCGACATCTCGGACCGTTTCCTGTGGGACATCCGGCGGACCAACGCCGACCTGATGGCCGACAATTATTACGGCCGCTTTGCGGAACTGTGCCGCCAGCATGGCATGATCTCCTACACCGAACCTTACGACGGCGGACCCTTCGAGCAGATGCAGGCCGGCTCGCGCGTGGATATCCCCATGGGCGAGTTCTGGATCCGCCGCCCCGACCAGGCAGCCGTCCGGCGCATCAAGCTGCCAGCATCCATCGCGCACCTCAACGCTAAAGCGGTAGTGGGCGCGGAGGCCTACACCGGGGGCGGCGCGCTTTCGCGCTGGCTGGAATTCCCTTACTCCATGAAGGCGCAAGGCGACTGGATGTACACCAAGGGGCTGAACCGCTTCATCTTCCACCGCTACGCGCAACAGCCCCACCCCGACGCCGTACCCGGCATGACCATGGGGCCGCACGGATGGCATTTCGACCGCACCAACACCTGGTTCAATCAGGGTGCGGCCTGGTTGCAATACGTGTCGCGCTGCCAGCAGACGCTCCAGCAGGGACTCTTCGTGGCCGACCTGCTCTACTTCACCGGCGAGAACGCTCCTTTGGCCACGCCCCAGCCGAGCGATCTGAGCCTCGCACTCCCGCCGGGCCACGACTACGACACCGCCAACGCGGAGCCGCTGCTGGCTCGCATGAAGGTCGAGGACGGGCGCATCGTTCTGCCCGACGGCATGAGCTACAAAGTGATGGTGCTCCCCAGGGACACGACTATGACCCTGCCGGTGCTCCGCAAGATTCGGGACATGGTGGAGCAGGGCATGTGCCTGGTAGGCGCCAAACCGCAACACTCCCCCACGCTGGGCGGGTATCCGGCCACCGAAGCGGAGGCGCGCGGCATCGCCAACCAGGTCTGGGGCAACCTGAACGGCGCAACCGCCACGGAACGGGCGTTCGGCAAGGGGAGGGTGTTTTGGCCCCAACCGTTGCGGGCGATTCTGGACAAGCTCAACGTCAAGCCCGATTTCGAGTACACGGCCCGCTCGACCGATCCGGCCGTGAATTACATCCACAAGCGCGTGGGCGAGGCCGACGTGTACTTCGTGGCCAACCGGCAGCGCCGTTCCGAAGACTTGGTCTGCACGTTCCGCGTGGACGGCAAACGGCCTGAGCTGTGGAACGCCGCGACCGGCGAGGTCACGCCCGTGGGCATCTACCAGGCCGTGGACGGACGCATACGCATGCCCCTGCGGCTCGATCCATCCGGATCGGTATTCGTGGTGTTCCGCGCACCGGCGGCGCATCGGCTCCAGGCCGTGGTGAAGGACGGCACTACGGTTGCTGGAACCGAGCCCTTCCCGACGCCTGCATCCGGGCTGCATCGCGCGGTGACCAACAATTTCACCGTGAGCCTCTGGGTCAAGCCGGAATGCGACGTTTTGCCCGCCACCAGCTTCGTATTCTATGCGCCCGAGGGCGATGTGGTTTACGGCGGCGGGCACGCTTCCTGTGCGTTGTCGGCGGGCCGCAATGGTCTCAGCGTCTACGAGCGGACAAGGGGCCGGATGCCGTCGGTGCTGGCGGTCGAAATGCCGCTCGCCGGCTGGACGCACGTGGCCCTGGTCTATAGGGACGGCGTGCCATCGCTGTACGTGAACGGCAAACTCGCTCGCCAGGGTACGAAATCCAGCGCAACTATCCACCCGGGCGCAGGCGAGCCGGCCGGAACGGAGATTCTGTACTTCGAAGGGGAACAGACCAAGGCGGAAGTGTTCGCCGAAGTGCTGGGCGACGATCGCATCCGGAAATTGGCGGCTGCCGGCGTTCCCCAGCCGGAGGATCCGCCACCCGTCGAGTTGGCCGGCGGCGGAAAAGCCGAGCTGCTCTTCTGGCAGGAGGGCAGCTACTCGCTGCGCGACAGCGCGGACCAGACCTCGCCAGTGCAGGTTTCGGGTATAGGCAAGCCGGTGGAGATCGCGGGGCCGTGGCGGGTCGGTTTTCCGCCGAACCTGGGGGCCCCCGCGCAAGTCACGCTTCCGCAGTTGATCTCGCTCCATCAGCACCCCGAATCTGGCGTGAAGTATTTCTCGGGCACGGCAACCTATACCAAGAGGTTCACCGTCGCGGCCAGTGCCGTGGCGGGCGGCAAGCGGGTGTACCTCGACCTGGGACGGGTGGAGGTGCTTGCCGAGGTGAAGGTGAACGGCAAGGACCTCGGTACACTCTGGAAGCCGCCTTTCCGAGTGGACGTCACGGATGCCGTCCATGCAGGGAACAACGACCTGGAAGTCCGGGTCACCAACCTCTGGCCCAACCGGCTCATTGGCGACGAACAACTGCCGCCGGAGAACGAATATGGCCCGAATGGCGGAATCCTGAAGATGCCGGACTGGTATACCCAAGGCAAGCCGAAGCCACCCGGCGGGCGGATCACTTTCACCACGTGGAAGCATTTTGACAAGGATTCCCCGCTACTGGCATCGGGTCTGTTGGGGCCGGTACGGCTGCGGATGGCTGTGCGACGTCCGCTGGAAAGCTGAGGTCTCTGTTTCAGATCGGATTTGGCAGGGAGCGCAGGGATGGCCAGCGAGTCAACTGGAAGTCGCTATCTAGTGCAAACGATCGTCCACGCCACGCGGATCTTGCGGGTCTTCGCGTCCGACGCCGAAGAGCTGGGTCTCCGTGATGTCGTTCACAGGACTGGGTTCGACCGGAACATGTGTTTCCGGCTGCTTTACACCCTGCGACTGTGTGGCTTCCTGGACAAGGTCGGTGAGAATCGATATCGATTAGTCTATGCGAGCCGTAACCTCCGGCGAACCGCCCGATGGAAACGGGCTTGGGGCGTCATCGGCACTCGAGATGCAAGGACGCGAAAGGTTGAATCCGGATGAAGTCGACAAGATGGAGAGCCTGGCTGGCTGTTGCCCTGCTGGGCGCCGGCACGACGGCTTTGCTGTGTCAATCGGCGAACACGAACCCGCCCGTCGTCACGGGAAATGCGAAGGTGGACCGTCTTCTCAGCGAAATGACTTTGGAGGAGAAGATCAATTTGCTGCACGGGGGAACGGAGGCTTCGCCCAGCGGCATCGGCCAGGCCGGCGCCTGGCCGGGACTGCCGCGGCTGAACATCCCCTCCCTTCGGCTGGTGGACGGGCCGCCCGGAATATCGGTGCAGATCTGGTCCACGGGGATGACTTGCACTATGGGCCTGGCAGCCACCTGGAGCCGTGAAGACGCCAGGAGGAACGGTGTCGTGATCGGCCGTGACGCCAAATCGCTCGGGCAGGACGTGGTGCTGGAGCCGTTCATCAACATGGTGCGCGATTTCGAATTCGGACGCGCCTACAACACCTTTGGCGAGGATCCGTTCCTCACCGGGCAGATTGCCGCCGCGCAGATCCAGGGAACGCAAAGCCAAGGAATCATGTCGCAGGCCAAGCATTTCATCGGCTACGACGGCGCCAACGATGTCTACATCGATCCGCAAACGCTGCGGGAAATCTACATGGCGCCGTTCGTGGACGCCTCCCACGCTGGCGTTTCTTCAATGATGTGCTCCTATAACAAGATTAACGGTCTGCAGGCTTGCGACAACAACGAAATCCAGAACATCGTCTTCCGCGGCGAAGAGGGCTTCCGCGGGTTCAGCACGTCCGATTGGGGCGCCACTCATGGAACGCTGAACATCGCCAACGGTCTCGACATGGAAATGCCCGCCGGCACATTCACGGCGGCGGTGCCGGGACAGGGCGGCGGACGAGGCAGGGGCGGGGAGCAGGGCGGCGCTGCTCCAACAGGTCCGGTTCCCGCTGCCGGTGGTATGCCGGCGGCTGGACCGGGTGGAGCGGCGGCAGCCAATCCGGGCGGGATGGCGGGTGGCCGTGGCGGTGTCATGCCTGAGGAACAAGGGCCGGGCGGACGTGGCGGAGGCGGTGGGCGCGGGCGCGGCGGCGATCCGCCGGCTTACGGCATGCTCAAGGCCATTCAGGATGGCCTGATCCACGACGCGCAGATCAATCTGGCGCTCGGCCGGGTCCTCGCGCAGATGGACAGGTTCGGGCTGCTCGATCAGGCTCCCAAACACAACATCACCGAAATCGACTACGCTTACAATGCCCCCGTAGTGCAGAAGACCGCCGAAGACGCTGCTACCCTGCTAAAGAACCAGGACCATGTGTTGCCGCTGGCAGCGGCCGACCTGGATTCGGCGGCGTTCATCGGGCCTACCGGTGGCCTCCTGGTATCCATCGGGATCTCCGGAGAGAAGGCCATGGGGCTTCCGGACCACCAGGTGGGGCCGGTTCCCTCGCTCGAAAAGATTACCGGCAAGAAACTGCACTATGCCGTCGCCAACGATTTCGACGGCCAACCGATTCCGGCAACGGCCTTCTCGAATTTGCAGCGCACTAACGCCGCGGACAGCCAAACGCAAAGCGATTCGGAATTGAACTTCACCGTGTCGAACGGCAAGGCGCTGCCGGCGGGGACTTCGTATACCTGGAGAGGCACGCTGAACATTCCCACGGACGGCGCCTACATGCTGGCTCTCGAAACCCGCGGAAACACCGGGCAGGTCGATGTGGATGGCAATCGCGTGGTCGGTGGTGGCGGCGGACGCGGAGGGCCTGGCGGCGGGCGCGGAGGGCAGGGCGGTCCACCGCTCACTTCGCTCCCAGGTCTGAAGGGACAGCATCCGATTTCCGGCAACGTCGTGCCCACGGCGGACCACCTCAACAACCAGCGTGCGCGAATGGAACTCAAGGCGGGCCCGCATCAGTTGACCGTAACCACCACCGGCGAACCGAACGGTTTCCCGGTCCAGGTGCGTCTGGCATGGGTGACCCCGGAGCAAGAGAAAGCCAACCGCGCAGCAGCCATCGCCGCTGCCAGGCAGGCCAAGAAGGCGGTGGTATTCGCATGGGCCCGCCAGTCGCCCGCAGCTTTCGTTTTGCCTGGCGATCAGAATGGCCTCATTGCCGAGGTCGCGGCGGTGAACCCGAATACGGTAGTGGTCCTGAACACCACTTTGCCGGTAGCCATGCCTTGGCTCGACAAAGTCAAAGGCGTGCTGGAGATGTGGTATCCCGGCGATGAAGGCGGGCCGGCCACCGCCGGCGTTTTGCTCGGCAAAGCCAATCCGGCTGGCCGTCTGCCCGTCACCTGGCCGCGGGAACTGAAGCAGATGGTCGCGCAGGACCCGCAAGGCCATCCCGAGCGCACCAACGGCGGCGTCGACGGCAAGACCACCTATTCCGAAGGCATTTTCATGGGGTACCGTTGGTTCGACAGGCAAGACCTCGAGCCGGCCTTCCCGTTCGGCTACGGTCTTTCCTACACCACGTTCCAATACTCCGGACTGAGAATTATGCCGTCCAAGGATGGGGGCTTGGACGTGAGTTTCACCATAAAGAACACCGGCAAGGTGGCGGGCGACGAAGTGCCCCAGGTCTATCTGGGGGCGCCCAGGAACCCGCCAGCCGGTGCACAATTCGCGGTGCGGGCGCTGGCGCAATTCGACCGCGTGAGCATTCCGGCCGGTCAGTCCAAGAGCGTCGCGCTGCATGTGGAACCGCGGCGATTGCAGTACTGGTCGACTCCATCCGGAAGTTGGCAGATAGCCACCGGCAGCCGCACGGTGTACCTCGGCGCATCCTCGCGCGATATGCGTCTGCAGGCGGACACGGTGATCGGTCAATGACATCACAACGGAGGCACAGGCCCTCGCCCCTGCCTCCCTTAAAAGGAGCAAACTAAAACCATGGGAATCATCGGAAGCACAAGACGACTCGGCCTCGCCGCCGCCGTCGGCGCCCTGTTAGGGGCGTGGATCATTTCGGCGCAGAATTCGGGCGACGCCCTCGAACGCGGATTTCAGAACCCTCCGGACAGCGCGAAGCCGCGTGTCTGGTGGCACTGGATGAACGGCAACATCACCAAAGAAGGAATCAAACTCGACCTCGAATGGATGAAGCGGGTGGGAATCGGCGGCTTCCAGAATTTCGACGCCGCCTTGAACACGCCTCAGATTGTCGAAAAGCGGCTGGTCTATATGACGCCGGAGTGGAAGGATGCCTTCCGCTATGCCGCCACGCTGGCCGACCAGTTAGGGCTGGAGATGGCTATCGCGGGCTCGCCCGGATGGAGCGAGAGCGGCGGACCGTGGGTGCCGCCCTCCCAGGGAATGAAGAAATACGTGTGGGCCGCGATCCGCGTGGAAGGCGGCCGTCCCTTCAGCGGGACGCTGCCCAAACCGCCTTCCGCTACGGGACCGTTCCAGAACATGACCGGCGGGCGCGGCATGGCGGCGAACGGTGAGACCTCTCCGCCTCCCAAGGAATTTTACGCCGACGCCGCGGTGGTGGCCTGGCGCGTGCCCGCGAGCGACGTGCCGACGGCGCGGCTGCAGCCCAAGGTAACGTCCAGCGGCGGTGCCTTCGACCTCGCCGCGCTTACGGACGGCGACCTGGTAAAGGCCAGTCTTCTGCCGGCGGCTCCAGTCGGTGAGAAATCGTGGATCCAATTCGAGTTCGCCGCGCCCCAGACCATTCGCGCCCTCACCATTGCATTGAGCGGTGGCGGAGGGCGAGGCGGCAGGGGCGGCGGGAATAGCGGCCAGGTCCTCGAATCCAGCGGCGACGGCCGGCAGTTCTCCGACGTCGTGGCGATCCCGCTTGGCGGGGCCGCGGAGCACACCCTCGCGTTCGCGCCGGTGACGGCCAAATTCTTCCGCGTCAGTTTCACCACGCAGCCGCCGCCAGCGGGCCGGGCCGGTATGGGCGGCATGCCGGGAACGGGCGGCGGCCGCGCGCCGGCAGCGCCCGCCGGAGTGCAAATCGCCGAGCTGGTGCTGCAAACCGGAGCGCGCGTGAACCGGTTCGAAGAAAAAGCCGCCTTCGTGACCGCGCCCGACCTCTACGGCTTTGCGACCCCGCCTGTCCCGGCTCAGGATGCCGTCCACAAGGGAGATGTGATTGACCTGACTTCGAAAATGCGCCCGGACGGCACGCTCGACTGGACGCCCCCGGCGGGAAGCTGGATGGTGCTTCGCCTGGGCTATTCCTTGCTCGGCATTACCAACCACCCGGCTTCGCCCGAGGCCACCGGGCTGGAGGTGGACAAGCTCAACCGCACCTACGTAAAGGCTTATCTCGACAATTATCTGAACCAATACAAGGACACGGTCGGCCCGCTGATGGGCAAGCGCGGCCTCCAGTACGTCGTGACTGATAGTTGGGAAGCCGGCGCCGAGAACTGGACCGACGACATGATCGCGGAGTTCACCAAGCGCCGCGGCTATGATCCGCATCCCTGGCTGCCGGTCCTCACGGGCCGCGTGGTGGAGAGCGCCGAGGCCAGCGACCGCTTCCTGTGGGACTTCCGCAGGACCATCGCCGACCTGACGGCCGAGAATCACTACGACCAGATCACGGCGTCGCTCAAAGAGCGAGGGATGGGCCGTTACAGCGAATCGCACGAATCGGGCCGGGCCATTATCGCCGATGGCATGGAAGTCAAACGTAATGCCGCGGTTCCCATGAGCGCCATGTGGACCCAACTGCCGGGCGTCGATAACGAGCAGTACGGCTACAACGCCGATATCCGCGAATCCGCCTCCGTGGCGCACATCTACGGCCAGAACCTGGTCGCCGCCGAATCTCTGACCGGCAGCTTCGGCGCGTGGTCCTGGTCGCCCGAGACGTTGAAGCCCACCGCCGACAAGGAACTGGCGATGGGCCTCAATCGCTTCGTGATCCACACCTCGGTTCACCAACCCGTTTCGGATAAGATACCCGGGCTCGGTCTGGGGCCGTTCGGCCAATGGTTCACACGCCACGAGACTTGGGCGGAGCTGGCCAAGCCCTGGACTACCTATCTTGCCCGCAGCTCCTACATGCTCCAGCAGGGTAAGTTCGCGGCCGACGTCATCTATTTTTACGGCGAGGACTCCAACATCACGGCGGAATTCGCGAGCAAATCGCCGGACGTGCCCGCTGGGTATAATTTCGATTACGTCAACGCCGACGCGCTGAAGAACCGTCTTTCGGTGGAGAATGGCCGAATTGTGACGGCCACCGGAATGAGCTATCGCGTTCTGGCTCTCGATCCTTACAGCCGGCACATGTCCCTGCCAGTCCTGAAGAAGATCCGCGATCTGGTGAATGCCGGGGCGGTGGTGGTGGGACCCAAACCTGTCGATAGCCCCAGCCTGAGCGACAATCAGGCGGAGTTCCAGACCGTCGCCGAGCAGGTCTTTGGCTCGGGCACCGGCGAGCACACCTACGGCAAGGGGAAGGTCTACGCCGGCCAGACGCTGGCCCAGGCGCTGCCTGTTCTCGAAGTAGCGCCGGACTTCGAGTTCACCCAGCCGCAACCCGATACCAACCTGCTGTTCGTACACCGCAAGCTGGCCGATGGCGAAGTTTACTGGGTCGACAGCCGCAACAAACGCGCCGAGACCGTGGACGCGACTTTCCGCGTGGCCGGCAAGGCTCCCGAGCTTTGGCACGCCGACACCGGGAAGATCGAGCCCGCTTCTTACCGCATTGCCAACGGACGCACCGTCGTGCCGTTGCGCATGGATCCCTACGAGGCCGTGTTCGTGGTGTTCCGCAAGCCGGCCGCCACGCCTTCACGGACGCTGCCGGAGCCGGTCGAGACCCAGATCGCGGCCGTGCAAGGGCCATGGGACGTCAGCTTCCAGCCCAATCGCGGCGCGCCCGCGAAGATCAGCCTCGACAACCTGAGTTCGTGGTCGGAAAACGCCGATACCGGCGTGAAGTATTTCTCCGGCACGGGAACCTACTCGAAGACCATCCAGGCTCCCGCCGATTGGTTCAATACCGGCGCGCAACTGTGGCTGGACCTCGGCGATGTCAAGAACTTGGCGGAGGTTTCGGTCAACGGCGAGCCCCTCGGCATCGTTTGGAAGCCGCCGTTCCGGGTGGATGTAACCGGCGCATTGAAGCCGGGCGCGAACACCATGGAAATCAAAGTGACCAACCTGTGGGTCAACCGGTTAATCGGCGACCAGCAACCCGACGTCACGAAGAAGTACACGTACACGGCGCAGCAGTTCTACCGGGCCGACTCGCCCCTGTTGCCCTCCGGGCTTCTGGGACCGGTGAAGATCGTACGGTCCGCGAGCCGCTAACGAAGTCGTGCCCTATACGCTGTCGGAAGAAAGCCAAATCCTGGCGGCGTGCGACCGGATCGGGGGCGGGAAATATTACCGGAGCACCGGGCGTTACGAGCAGCTTCGTGCGCGGGCAATGATTCTGCTGCTTCGCCATACCGCGCTTCGCGTATCCGACGTCTGCACACTTCGCAAAGATGCTGTGTCCTGGGACCCGGGGAAGAATACCTGGCGAGTTTTTCTGTACACCCAAAAGACGGGCGATCCGGTGTTCCTTCCGATCCCCGAGAGTCTGACGTTACGAGCGCGATTGAGACTCGCTCTATTATCCCCGTCCCGGTGTAGATAGGCGCTGTTTCTCGCTTGAACTGGGAATCATGCTTAAGATAAAACGTTAAGATCTGAAGGCGCCATGAGAAAGTTACGTGTGTTCGAGTCGATCTCTGTCGACGGCTACTTCACCGGCGCCAACGGCGATATGAGTTGGGCGCACGCCGGTCGCGAGGACGCCGAGTTCGCCGGCTGGGTCGGCGGGAACGCGAGTTCGGGCGGCGAGCTGCTGTTCGGGCGCAAGACCTACCAGATGATGGAGGCATTCTGGCCGACGCCGATGGCAGCACAGCAGATGCCAGCAGTCGCGAAGGGCATGAACGCCGCGAGAAAGTACGTCGCGTCGAGGACGATCCAACCGACGTGGAACAACACGCACCTTTTGAAGGGAGACTTAGTGAAGGTGGTGGAGAGCCTCAAAGCGAGCGACGGCCCGGACATTACAGTGCTCGGCAGCGGCAGCGTGGCTGCACAACTCGGCGAGGCGGGCCTGGTCGACGAATACCAGTTCGTGATCATCCCAGTTGCGCTCGGGGGTGGATGCACGGTGTTCACGAAAGGTCGCAAGCTGCGGCTCCTCCACCAGCGTGCTTTCCGCTGCGGTAACGTCGTAGTCGCGTATGCAACGTAGGGACACGCGCGGCGAGCACGGCGGGCGGAGCGAGCTGGTCTCAGGCCCCGCGGGCTTCGCCGTCCACATGCGGGATGGCGGGCGAAAGACGGGCTTACTGTAGATCGAGGAGCATTCCGTCGCGCCATCCAAGAGGGGCCGCCTGCTGCTCCCGGACCGCCCAGAACGCTTTGGTGCGGCACCACCGCCATGAACGCCCGCGCCTTCCGCGGCAAGATGCCTTCAAATCTTCTTCGCGGCCGGACCCGCAAAGTTCGGACGCCAGAAGAACACCTTGCCTGCGCGGACCGCAGGCGTTGAGAGCGCATATCAATAAGCGCTGCACCCGGCGGGCAGTCGCGAATCGCAGTCGCCCGCGCGGGCGCCCCGTGTGCTACCATGCGCCCTCGGAGCAATCTTGAACGATACTACCCTGCCTTCCGGAACGGACGGGCGCCTGCCCGCCTTCCACATCGAAGCCGACTCGATTCCCGAAGCCTACTATCTGGCGCTGGCAGCGGTGCATTTCAATGGCTACACGCTGCGCACACAGTATGACCGCCGGAACGCGGACGGCACGTACCTGGACCCGCCGGGCAAGGACGCGCGCGTCTCCATCCGCATCCGGGACCCGTTCGCACAGCCGCGCTATCCCGTGCTCAGCTATTGCGAGCGCGGCAAGTACATCGCCGAGTTCCTTGGCGCCAAGGACCACCTGGTGGTCCCGTACCGCGAGCTGCTGCGGAAGGTACGCGCTGGCGAGGAGTTCGAAGCTACCGAGTGGCCCTACTGCTACCATCAGCGGCTGGCGGCCTATCCGCGCGCGGATGGCAGCACAATGGACCAGCTCGAGCTGATTCTGGACAAGCTGGCGCACGACCCGATTACGCGCCGTGCCGTGGCCACCACGCGCGTGCCCGAGATCGACCTTTTCATGGTGTCCGACATGCCCTGCCTCGGCGAGGTGCAGTTACGGGCCATCGAAGATCCGGGCGGGCGGCTGGTGCTGCACATGCACGCGATGTGGCGCAGCCGCGACTTGTTCAAGGCGTGGGGCGACAATATGATCGGCATCACAAACCTGCAGGCGCGGCTGGCGGCACGCCTGGCGGCCAAGACCGGCCGCGAGGTGCTGGTGGGGCCATACAGCGAGTCAAACGGCTCGCTTCACATTTACGGCCAGGACTACAGCACGAAGGGAATGGACAAGTTCTTCACGCGCCTTCCGGATTGCGAATCTTTCGTGCGCCGCGCGCGCACCAGTGAATTCGTCCGCGACGCCGAGGTGATCCCCCAACTCCAGGACCTGCTGAAGGAAAGCACGTGGCGCTTCCCGCCGGAAGCCGTGAGGCTGATTGAAGACATGATTGAGGACTACCGCGCGGGGCGGTTTGTGCCGTAAGGCGGCCTCCTGGCCAACCCGTGCGTGTGCACTGTCCCTGCGAAACGGGCATTCTGAAAACTGGGGTTCGAGCGCGCCTCCAGTTCAAACTCGCCGGCCTCGCCAAGCGCTCGGATGCGCCTGACGAGCGCGGTTCCGGCCACTCGTTGGCGGCCAGATTGTGTTGCTGCGGTTCATCCACGCCGTAGTATTTGTCTGGCCGGGCGGGCACCGCGCCGGCCAGGCAGACAGATGGCGACTACTCGCGGGCAACACTCTATTCATGCCGCAAGGCTTGAATCGGGTCGATCATGCTGGCGCGCCGCGCGGGCACGAGAGCCGCGCCCGCGGCTACCGCCGCCAGAGTGATTGACGCAACCGCCGCCGTGCCAAAGTCGGCGGCCACCACGCCGAAGAGTTGTGACGACACGTACCGGCTCAGTAAGTAAGCGCACGGGATTCCCAGCGCGAGCCCGATTCCCAGCAGGCCGAACGCGTCTTTCATGACCATCCAGAGCAGGGCGCCCTGCCGCGCGCCGAGTGCCATGCGCAAGCCGATCTCCCTCGTCCGGCGCGCCACCGTCAAGGCCATCACGCCGTAGAGACCGACGGCCGCCAGGAGCGTCGCCAACACTCCAAAAGCCGCCGAGAGCGCCGCGGTCAAACGCTCGGTGCCGAGCGTTTCGTCGAGTTGGTCCTCAAGCGTCTTCATCTCATAGATCGGCATCGTCGCGTCCAGTTCCCGGACCTTTCGGCGCAGCGCGGCAAACACGCGGCCGGAATCGGCGGACGTGCGCACGTAGAACGCCGTACCGACTGGCTGATTCATTTGGGGGAACGAAAAGAAAACCTGGCGGCGCACCCCTTCCCGTGGACCATCGTATAGCGAGTCCTCGACCACGCCCACGATCTCGATGCCCGCGATCTCGAGGTCGGGCCTCGACCGCGGGCCGACGTCCAATGTGATGCGCCGTCCGATGGGACTCCGGTTTCCGAAGAAATGGCTGGCGAATTTGCGGTTGACGATGGCCACCTTGGGCCGGCCATCGACATCGCCGTCCTCGAAGTCGCGGCCTTCCAGTAACGGCACCCCCATGGTTCGCCAGTAGCCGGACGAGAGGCCGTTGACCCAAGTCTGGGTATCGGGATCTTCAGCCCGTTGGCCCTCTACCAACACGTCCCAGTCCGCTTCACGGCCGCTCAGGAGCGATACCCATGCATAGCCGGCCGACTTGACCTCCGGCAATGACCGGACGTTCTCCAGCACTTGCTGGTAGAAGGCCTTCAAGCGCGGCAGCGAATAGCCGCTGCGCGCCGGATCTATCTGGAAGGTGACGATCTTGCCGATGTCGCGGAATCCCGAGTTCATCTCTTTCAGATTGAGCAGCGTCTTGACGAACAGCAGGGCGCCGGCGACCAACAGGAATGAGAACGCCACTTGCGCCGTCACCAGGCTCTTCCGCAGTCTCACCGAACCGCGGTTTCCGCCAACCGAACCCGCGGCGTCCTTCAGCGTGCTCCACAGATCGACCTTCAGGGCTTGCCAGGCCGGCGCCAGGCCGAACAGGAGGGCCGTGGCGATCGCCAGCGCGGCGTTGAAAGCCAGGATGCGCCAATCCGGCTCGGCCCGCAGCGTAGCTAACATTCCGTTGGCGGGCAGGAAGCCAAGTAATCCGCGTACCATCGCCTCGGAAAGCAGCAGGCCCATCGCTCCACCCATCACGGCCAGCACGGCGCTCTCCATCAACAATTGCCTCAGAAGCTGTCCGCGCGATGCGCCAATCGCCAATCGCATGGCCAGCTCTTTCTGCCGCGCGGCCGCGCGTGCGATCAACAGGCTCGCCACGTTGAAGCATGCGATGAGAAGCACCACGCCCACCATCGACATCAGCACCACCAGGGCCGTCGAGTAGCTTCTCCGCAAGTCCGAGTAGCCGTTGGCCGCCGACTCCGTCAGTACCTTCCTGGCCAGAAACCGGTCGCGGTCGCGCTGGGGTGCGTCGCGAAGGGCGGGGCTTTCCAGTTCGGTGCGCAGAATCCCGCTCAACAGCGGCTGCAACGAGGCCTGCGCCGACTGCATCGTGTAGCCGGGTTTCCGGCGCGCGAAAATCTGGATCCATTGCCTGCGCCGATCGCCCAGGCCGTCGGAGGCAGGCGTCATGAGCGGCTTCATCTGGATCGGAATCCGGATTTGCGGCGAGCGCGCCGGGTCGATGCCGGAAAATCCCGCCGCCGACACCCCCACAATGACCATCGGATAGTTGTTGACCAGGATCTTCTGCCCGATCACGCCGGCATCCGCCCCAAAACGCGCCACCCAATATTGATGGCTCAGTACGACCACGGGGTGACCCTTGTAGACGCGGTCATCCTCTTCGGGCGAAAACACCCGCCCCAGCGCCGGCCCGATCCCCAGCGCCTGAAAGTAGTTCCCGGAGACCAGTTCACCAGTGACTCGCTCCGTCTGGTTTCCCAGGCTGATCGAGAGCGGCGTGTAGTAACGGCAGAAGACGTACGAGAAAGCCGGCGCCCGCTGTTGGAAATCCTGGTACATCGGGTAGGACGACGCCCTCGAACCCTGGTTGCTGCCCAGGTTGGGCCCGGTGGTCCAGATCATCTGCAGTTGCTCGGGATGCGCCACGGGAAGCCGCCGCAGCATCAACTGATCGAGCAGCGTGAAGATCGCGGTGTTCGCGCCAATGCCCAGCGCCAGCGACAGCACCGCAACCACGGTGAAAGCCGGACTGCGCGAGAGGAGTCGCAAGGTGTGATGCAGATCCCGTATCGCCGTCTCCACCACCGGAAGCCCGCGCCGATCGCGGCAGGCTTCTTTGGCCGTCTCCACGCCGCCCGATTTCAGAAGCGCGTTGCGGCGGGCCTGGCCCGGCGTCATCCCCGAGCGGAGGTTGTCCTCGATCTGCATTGCCACGTGGCTCGCCAGCTCCTCCGCCAGTTCACGATCTTTGCGCTCCTTCCCAAATAGACCTACCAGCCGGAACAGGAAGGCGCGAACGACTCTCATGAGCCCTCCTCGGATGGCGAAAAGAACCGGGCGATGATGCCGGTCGTGCGGTCCCATTCCCGCGCTTCTTTCCCGAGTTGCTTCCTCCCCGCACGTGTCAGGGTGTAGTACTTTGCCCTGCGATTATTGTCCGAAATGCCCCATTCCGCGGAAATGAACCCTTCCTGTTCCAGTTTCAGGAGAGATGGATAGAGCGTCCCGTACCGTACCTCGAGCTGGTCTCCGCTGGTCTGCTCGATACGCCGGGCGATGCCGTATCCGTGGAGCGGTCCCAGAGTATCCAGCGTCTTCAGCACCATCAGAGCGAGGGTGCCCTGCCAGACATCCGCTTTCTCATCCATGAACACTCCTATTGGATTCCAGTATAAGAGTGCCACATCTCTAGTTGGAAAGCAATAGGAGCCAGATGATCATCTCCAGGAGATTCTTTCTCCCCCGCTTAGCACCAGACCGAGGATCTCGGGGCTGGCCCGGTCGAACTCCACAGGCGCCAACTTCCCGTCATAGAGCTTGTACACCTTGAGATCCGGCGGGACGTGGTCGAGGTGTATCGCCGCGCGGACGGTCGATCCCACCGGAACCGTGGTTTCGCTGCCGTTCACGGTGATCGCCAGGAACGGGTTCAGCGCCACGCGTTTGGGAATCACCACGCACGCCTGGCTGGGAACCTGGGCGCACAAGGCGGGGTCGGAGTTGAACACCTGCGTTTGGCGGTCCAGCTCGGCGCGCGTGGGAGCGGCCAGCACCACTTCCACCACCTCTCCCTGGTCGGCCTTGTAGAACAGCCGGTAGTAAGCCGCTTGCGGCCCGAACTTCAGGTAATTGGTGGCGGGAGCGGCGGCGGGCTCGACCCTGCCTTGAATGTGCTTCTCGGCGGAGAGCGGGGTGATGGCGAATCCGATCTGACCGGCTTTCGGCTGGATCGCGTACCAGGCGGTTTCGTATCCCACCAGATTGGACGTGGATTTCAGGGTCAGAGTGAGACGGTTGCCCTCGCCGGTCAGGTTGGACGTATCCAGAATCGGCGCATCGGCCGGGGTTCCTTCGCGCAGGATCGGGCTGACTACCTGGAGCCGCGTCTCGGGACCCAGATCGACATAACCGGTTTGCCGGTCGTCCGCGTGCAAAAGCCGCCAGGCCGCGCGCGGGTCCAGCGGAAGCGATTCGGCAATACGCGCGGCCAGTTTCAGGCCTTCGCCGGCGGCGATGCAGCCCTGCGATTCAGCTTGAGCGGTCCAGGCGCTCAGCCACCCCGGCGGTTGTTTAAGCAGCCGGTCGCGAGTGACGGTGACGCGTACGCGCCCCTTGCGGGACTGGATGGCGATGGCGCCTTCCGCCGGGGCGCAGGAACCACGGCCGGGGGCGATATCGGCGGTGAAAATGCGCTGCCCGACATCCGGTTTCGAGACGCCCGGCGGAATCAGGACGCTACCGGCATTTTGTTTGACCAGGCGATACGTCTGGCGGACGGCGCATCCGCTGGTGACCATCGACAGAAGCAGGCTGGCCGCGAGAACCCGGGACATGCTGAAAATTTAGCACATCGCCGGCGGCGACGGAATCGTCAGTACCGAGCGTCTGAAGAAGGAACGCCGCTACAGCCTGGACCGCGTGCTCCGCGAGAATGGATGCAAACTGGAGCGTTGAATTCACCGCTTCCGCCTGGTTTACTACGGGACCACGCAAAAATAACGTCACATTTGGCTACTTGGCCCCGTGGCGCAGGCACTCGTGCCCAATGCCGAAACTTGTGGGGCAGGCTTTTCAGCCTGCGGACCCGCTTTCCAGCGGGTCCAGCCGGCCGGAAGGCCGGCTTGCGGGCAGGATTGCCCGCCCCACGGGGAAGGCTGACACCTCACTGGAACTCCATCAACTCCACCGGAGCGCCGTTATCGACGATCATCGCCACCCTGACTCCCTCGGACGGGCGGTTCGGTGCGATCAGGATTTCCCTCCCTTCGAGCGCCGCTTCCAGATCATCCACTTCAAAAGCGACGTGCGGCACGGACTTGACGATCTCGGGCAAAGGCGAATCCGCGTCGAAGCGCATCCACTGAATGCCGTAAGGACTGGACTCAAATCCCGACACATACATCTTGAAGTCCTTCAAATACCGTTCCCCGGCGCGCCGCGTCTTGGTTGGAATGCCAATGTGGTGGAATCGCCAGCCTGCCGCTATCGCCGAGGGCGCCTCGCGATCCCGCCGCCCGGAGATTGGCATAGGATCGCTATCTGCCGGTGTGTCGGTGCTCAAGATTCTCTCCTGTTCATTGTAATCGCACCCGCGCCACGCTTTGTGGTATATTTATTCGTAGGGATGAATAATCAAACAAGATGAAGCTTACAGTCGGAATTGTCGGCTATCGCGGCTATGCCGGGGCGGAACTCGTCCGTATCCTGGAACGCCACCCTCACGTCCAGCCGCTCCTGCGGTCGGACCTCGACGACCACGACTACGCCGCCTCTATCCGCCGCGCCCCAGGGCCGCCTCGCTTGCCGTGCGACCCCAAGACCGTTCGCGCCGAGGGAGCTGTGTTGGTTTTCCTGGCTACTCCGCAGGGGGCGTCCATGGAGCTGACGCCTGCCATGCTGGAGGCAGGCGCACGAGTGGTGGACCTCAGCGCGGCGTTCCGGTTCCGCACCCCGGAGACTTACACGGCCTGGTACAACGAGCCGCATACCCAGCCTGGCCTGCTGGCGGAGGCCGTCTATGGACTGCCGGAGTGCTGCCGCGGGCGCATTCCGGCGGCGCGGCTGGTCGCCAACCCGGGCTGCTACCCGACGGCCGCCAACCTCGCCATCCGGCCTCTCGTCGAGGCCGGGGTGGTCGACCGCGCTGCGGGGATCGTCTGCGACGCCAAGTCGGGCGTCAGCGGCGCCGGGCGCAAGCCCAGTCTTAAAACCAGCTTCTGCGAAATCACGGAGAACTTCTCGGCGTACTCCATCTTTAAGCACCGCCATGTTCCGGAGGTGCTCGAAATCAGCGGCCTCGAGGAAGCAGAGTTCAGCTTCACCGCGCAGCTCCTGCCGCTCTACCGCGGCATTTTGGAAACCATCTACTTCCGGGCGGTGGGTATCGCCAGCGCCGAAGAACTGCTCGCCGTCTACCAGAAGCGGTACGCCGGCGAGCCGTTCATCCGGCTGTACAATCCGGGCCACATGCCCGACCTGCGCGGCGTGGCGCTGACCAACTTCTGCGACATCGGGGTCGCGTTGGACGCCAGGACCGGGCGCGCGATGGTGGTGAGCGCCATCGACAATCTGGTCAAGGGCGCGGCCGGCCAGGCGGTCCAGAACATGAACCTCATGCTCGGACGTCCCGAAACTGAGGGCTTGCTGTGAGGGTCCTGGTCAAGCTCGGCGGCACGCTGCTCCATAGCGCGGAATCCCGTGAGCGCCTGGCGGCGCAGATCGCGGCGGCCCGCAAACGCGGAGTCGAGATGGTGGTGGTGCATGGCGGCGGAAAGCAGATGACGCGGTACCTCGCCGGCCGCGGCATCGAAAGCCGCTTTGTCGGCGGGCTGCGGGTCACCAATCCCGAAACGCTGGACGCCGTGCTGAAGGTCTTCGCGGGCAGCGTCAATCATGAGCTGGTGGCCAGCCTCAACCGCGCCGGGGCGCTCGCCGTGGGACTTTCCGGCATCGACGCGTTCCTGGTGGAAGCCGAGCAACTGGACCCGGCGCTGGGCGCCGTGGGGCGCGTGACCGCATCGAACCCCGCGCTGCTCGAGCTTCTGACGGCCAACGGCTACCTGCCCGTGGTAGCCTGCGTGGCCGGCGGCCGGCAGGGGCAGATCTACAACGTGAACGCCGATCAGATGGCGGCGGCCTGCGCGGCGGCCTTTGGCGCACGCCAACTCATCTTTCTGACCGATGTGCAAGGCGTGCTCGATGGCGCCGGGCGCGTGCGGCCGGTGCTGACCGCGGCCGAGAGCCGGGGTTTGATCGCGGACGGCGTGGCCACCGGCGGCATGCAGGCCAAACTCGAAGCCGCGCTGGCCGCCCTCGCCGGCGGCGTCGAGCAGGTGCGGATTGCCCCGGGCGCCGCCGAAGCCGTGCTCGAGCGCGTTCTGGCGGGTGGCGGCATCGGCACCCGCATGGCGCTGGGCGAGGCGCCCGCGGCATGATCAGCGGGCTGCGCGCGGACGCTTTCGTGGAAGCTCCCACCGCCAAGGGGCGCCTCGTGGTCCGCAAGGCGGTGATGCACGATATCCCGCCGATCCTCGACCTGATCAACGGGTATGCGGCCAAGGGCCTCATGCTGCCGCGCACGGAATTCGAGGTGTCCGAGGCCATTCGCGACTTCACCGTCGTCATGCTCTTGGGGCCGCCCTGCCAAGGGCTCGGCGACGAATTGCTGGGCTGCGGCGCGCTGCATTTCTACAGTCCCACGCTGGGCGAAATCCGCTCCCTGGCGGTCCACGAGCGGGCCAAGACGCATGGCGTGGGCCGCAAGCTGGTGGAAGCGCTCGTCGAGGAAGCCCAGGAATATGAACTCGAGGCCGTGTTCGCCTTCACCTACGTCGTCGAGTTCTTCCGGAAGGTAGGATTCCACGAAGTCGAGCGCGGCGCGCTTCCCTTGAAGGCCTGGAAGGACTGCGTGCGTTGCCCCAAATTCCAGGCCTGCGATGAGATCGCCGTGCTGCGATTCCTGCGGCTGGAGCATGGTGCCGAAACGCAGCCGCTCTGGGGTCAAGCGCTCGGCTCGTCCGACGACCAACTCATTCAGATCCCCACACCGCGCAACCTATAGAATACAATACCCCCATAGGGGACATCTTTCATTCCCCGCAAAAGAGCGCTGAAAAAATCCACGCCCTCTGAACATTCGGATGTAGAATTTGCTTTTGCGATAGAGAAGTCTTAAAATCTGGTACTTTGATCCTACTTCTTGTGAGGCATGCATGAGAGCGCAAACGGTTGATGTGAAATCTTCAACTGGTCGGGTCCTGTGTTGCACCGTTTTCCGGCCCAGTGGGAAAAAGCTGCTGGCGAAAGGCCATGTAATCAGCGATGAAGACATCCGGGTCCTGGCATCCGAAGGCATGGAAACCATTTGGGTTACCGAGCTCGAGGAGGGAGAGATCGGCGAGGACGATGCGGTCTGTGCGGTGGCCAGCGAGATGGGGTGCGGGAGTTTCGAAATCCGCCTGGCGGCGGGCGGCCGCGCCAATCTCCTGGCCACCGAGAACTGCTGCGTGTTGGTGGACGACGAGCTCCTGAAGCAGATCAATTGCACCGCCAGCGTGGTCATCGCAACCTCGTTGAATTTCAGCTATGCCATTGCCGGTCAACGGATTGCCACGGTAAAGAGCGCTCCATTCGCGGTTTCCAAGGACCAGTTGGACGCCGTCACCGGGATCTTGAAAGAGCGCGGGCCGATCCTGCAGGCGCGCCCCATCCGGACGCCGAGTGTAGGCGTTCTCTACACGGACCCCATCAGCGGCGAGCGGGCACGGCAGCTCTTCGAGAACATCATGCGCCAGCGGCTGGACCGCTTCGGTGTGAACGCAAACTTCGTCCTGGCCTGCACCGAAGATGAGAATTCAGTCGCGCGCTGCCTGCAACACCTGCTTCGATCCAAGCCGTGCGTCATTCTGGTGGCATCCACCACCGCGCCGGCCGGTCCCGAAGACGTCGTCGGCCAGGCCATGTTGAAGGTTGGCTGCCAGGTGGAGCGGTTCCTGGCGCCCGTCGAGCCGGGGAATCTGCTCCTGCTGTCGTACAAGGATGAGGCGCCGATCATTTCGGCGCCCGGCTGTTTCCGGTCGGCCAAGCCGAATGTCGTCGACCTGGTGCTGCCGCCGCTTTTGGCCCGCTATCACGTCACGGGCTGGGAGGTGGCCTGCCTGGGACACGGCGGTCTGCTGGCGTAACAAGCTCCTCCACCCCTGCGATCCGTATCCTCCGAGCGGATCGCGGGAGTTTCTAAACCGGGCGTCCTCCTCCGGGACGCCCGGTCTTTTTCTCTACCAACGGATGCCGCGCGCCTTCAGTTCCCTTTCCAACTGCGCCAGGGACTCAAACTGCACGGCGTCCATGCCCAGCCGCTGGGCCGCTTCGACGTAAGCGGCTATGTCGTCGGTGTAGAAACACTCCTCGGGCCGGCATCCGCAGCGTTCCAGGGCCGCCTGAAAAATCTCGCGCCGAGGCTTCATGGCGTGCACTTCATAGGACAGAATCCGCTCGTGGAAGTGGCGCAGCATGGGGTAGTTCTCGCGAATCATCTCGAAATGGATCGCGTTGGTGTTGGAGAGCAGCACCAGCCGGTAGCGGGCCGCCAGCCCTTCCAGCATGGCTTCGGGGATCAGAGGATCGGTGAAGATGCTGCTCCACAGCTTGCGGAAATCGGCGTACTCCACGTCGAGATCGATAATCCGGGAGAACTGCGCGACGAAGTCCGGCGGCTCGATCAGGCCGGCTTCGAAGCGCTCCACCAGGTCCGTGGCTGCGATGCGCCGGCGAATCTCCGCCGCGTCGTACGGGCAGAGGCCCTCCAGCGTCTGAAACCCGCGCTCGAAATCGAAATCGACGAGCACTCTGCCGAGGTCGAAAATGATGGCCTTGTACATGGGACATCTTCAACGATAACCGATGGAGCGGCCCATGTCGGATTCCGAAAAGGGGCTGTTCGAGAACCAACACGGACCGCGCATCCGCGCGTCGGGTCGTGGAGGCCGTGGCGCTCTATCCGAACCGCGACGATCTTTTCCGGAACTATCCCGAGCTTGAGCCTGGTCCTGGATCAAGGAGTTCCGCGGGACGCTGCTCGGGGAAATCGGAATGAGTAAGGTCGCCAATGAGGAGATGCTCGCATTCTCGCTGGCAAAGAATGTTATACAGGCGCGCATAAGTAAAGGGACACTTGTGGGGCAGGCTTTTCAGCCTGCGGACCCGCTTTCAGCGGGTCCAGCCGCCTGAAAAGCGGCCTGCTTTTTCGACCCTGCCGTTCCCAGCGGAAGACAGGCGGCAACCGCCGATCACCCGTCCCACATCCGCAGCAGCTTGACGGACAACATGTCCCGCCAATTATGCGCCGGTGTATATCGTAGTAACCCTTGACGCGGACCTTCACACGATCTTGGCACTCTCCGGAGCAAGTGGGCCGTCCGTGATTCGTCTGCGATTGCAGGGTTTGGGCGCCCCCGAGGTTGTCGAACCGGTTCAGAATGTCCTCGCAGGTTTCGAAGCCGGCCTGAAACGCGGATCTCTCGTCACAGCGAAGGCGCACACGACAACGTGTCACCGCCTGCCGGTCGGCAGCTCCGAGTGACGCAGCAAGTCCCAAGCGCGTCTTCCGTTGCTAATCCGGCCGGACCTCTCACAAGGGGACTTGGCGTTCCTTTTGGCTTCCCTACCGGTCGAGCGTTACACGGACAATTGACGCAAAGACGGGTGGCGCGATTTCCAGGTTTCCGTGGCGCCCCGTGACAAGCCCACGTCTTAGCTTCCGTCGAAATGGTCTGACGGATCTTCCTCTTGGCTGGGTGCGTTTTTCTCCTGGTATCTTCCTGATTTGAATTCGGTTATCTGACGAACTGCGACTGAATGCGTCTGGCTACAGTTTGCCAGTTGGCAGGCTGAC
>JBEKSR010000077.1:0-27274 GCA_049516835.1 Bryobacteraceae bacterium
ATACGAAGGCTACGCGTGGGGCATGGCGATCGATCTGAACGCCTGCACCGGGTGCGGCGCGTGCGTGGCGGCGTGCCAGGCGGAGAACAACATCGCGGTGGTCGGCAAAGACCAGGTGCGCCGCGGACGCGCCATGCATTGGCTGCGCGTGGACTCGTATTACGAGGGCGAGGTCAACAACCCGGAAATCTACAACCAACCGGTCCCTTGTATGCAGTGCGAGAACGCCCCGTGCGAGCTGGTGTGCCCCGTGCAGGCCACCAACCACAGCGCCGAGGGCCTCAACGACATGGTTTACAACCGCTGCGTGGGCACGCGCTACTGCTCCAACAACTGTCCTTACAAGGTGCGGCGATTCAACTTCTACCTTTACTCGGATTACGAAACTCCCAGCTTGAAACTGCTGCACAACCCGGATGTCACGGTGCGCAGCCGCGGCGTCATGGAGAAGTGCACGTACTGCGTGCAGAGAATCAACGCCGCCAAGATCGATGCGGAAAAGCAAGACCGCAAGGTGCGGGACGGCGAGATCCAGACGGCTTGCCAGGCCACCTGCCCGGCGGAGGCCATCGTCTTCGGCAACATCAACGACCCCAACAGCCGCGTGTCGAAGATGAAAGCCGAGAAGTCGAACTACGGGCTGCTGGCCGATTTGAATACGCGGCCGAGGACCACGTACCTGGCTACGCTGAGGAATCCCAATCCGGAGATTGAGGATTAGGGCATGGTAGACCAACAACAAGCCCCCAAGATCATTGCCCCGGGCTATACCTTTGGCACCGTCACGGACCAGATCGCCACCGTGGTGCTGACCAAAAAGACTCCGCTCTTCTGGATGGCCGGTTTCGGGGTGGGATTCTCGCTGCTGCTGCTGTTCCTGTGGTCGATAACGGTCCTGCTGGCCAAGGGCGTGGGCGTTTGGGGTAACCGCACGCCGACGATGTGGGGTTTCGACATTACGAATTTTGTGTGGTGGATCGGAATCGGCCACGCCGGGACGCTGATTTCCGCCATTCTGCTTCTGCTCAACCAGCGCTGGCGCAATTCCATCAATCGCTTCGCGGAAGCCATGACGTTGTTCGCGGTGGCCTGCGCGGGCATGTTCCCGCTGCTGCACCTGGGCCGTCCCTGGCTGTTCTACTGGCTGTTCCCATACCCCAACACCATGAACGTGCAGCCGAATTTCCGCAGCCCGCTGGTGTGGGATGTGTTCGCCGTCTCGACCTACGCCACGGTGTCGCTGCTGTTCTGGTACGTGGGCCTGATGCCCGACCTGGCGACGCTGCGCGACCGCACCCGGAACCCCCTGGCGCGGGTCGCTTACGGGGTGATGGCGATGGGCTGGCGCGGTTCGGCGCGGCACTGGAGCGTGTACGAAACCGCGACGCTGCTGCTGGCCGGGCTGGCCACGCCGCTGGTGCTTTCGGTGCACACGGTGGTGAGCTTCGACTTCACCATCGCCATCGTGCCGGGCTGGCACAGCACCTTCTTCCCGCCTTATTTCGTGGCGGGCGCCATTTACTCCGGTTTTGCGATGGTGCTGGCGCTGGCCATTCCGCTGCGCAAGGCTTACGGCCTGCAGGGCCTGATCACCGACAAGCACCTGGACAACTCCGCCAAGGTCATGCTGGCCACCGGGCTGATCGTGGCCTACGCTTACATCCTGGAAACCTTCACCTCGTGGTACAGCGGCAACGTCTACGAGCAGGCGGCTTTCTGGCATCGCATGACCGGCCCTTATGCTTCTTCGTACTGGCTACTGGTCAGTTGCAACATTGCGGCGCCGCAAGCCCTGTGGTTCAAGCGGGTCCGCGGCAACCCCGCGCTGCTGTTCTGCTGGTCGCTGGTGGTGCTGGTAGGCATGTGGTTGGAGCGTTACGTGATTATCGTGAGCAGCCTGGCGCAGGACTTCCTGCCGTCTTCGTGGGGCAACTTCCATCCCACCCGTTGGGATTGGGGCACGTATCTCGGCACCATCGGGCTGTTCCTGTTCCTGTTCTTCGTGTTCATTCGTCTGCTGCCCATGATTTCGATCTTTGAGGTCCGCACGCTGCTGCCTCAGGCCAAGGTCGGAGAGGAGGCGCAAGGTTGATCAAGTCCATCTATGGAGTGATGGCCGAGTTCGATAACCCCACCGCGCTGGTGAACGCGGCGCGGGCGGCGCGCGACAAGGGCTATCGCAAGCTCGACGCCTATTCGCCCTTCCCCATCGGAGAGCTGAGCGACGTTCTCGATCTGCACAAGAACCGGCTGCCGCTGATCGTGCTGGCCGGGGGCATTGTGGGCGGAATGGTGGGCTACCTCATGCAGTATTACGTCACGGTATGGGATTTCCCCATCAACATCGGCGGCCGGCCGTTGCATAGCTGGCCCGCGTACATCGTGATCACGTTCGAAATGACCATTCTGCTGGCGGCGATTTCGGCGGTCATGGGGCTGCTGGCGCTGTGCGGTTTGCCCATGTTCTACCATCCGGCGTTCAATGTGCCGCGGTTCGCGTTGGCCTCGCGCAACCGGTTCTTCCTGTCGATCGAAGCCACGGACCCGCTGTTCGACGCGCGCGCGACGTCCGAGTTTCTGGAAACGCTGGAGCCCAAAGAGGTGTCTGAAGTTGCGCCCTGATTTCAAGCTATCCTGGCCGGACCGCTCCCGCGAGCGGGCAATGGGCAAGCTAAAGCATGCCCCACCAATTCCAGGATCGGGCTGTTTTGGTGGGGCATGCTTTAGCTTGCCCATTCTTTCACGGAGCGTTGTTCGGGCCCGCATTTTATGCGCGATCGTGCTGGCGCTGGCCGCCTCCGGGGCGGCCTGCCGGCAGGATATGCACGACCAGCCAAAATTCATTCCGCTGCGGCCCAGCGAGTTCTTCGAGGATGGCCGGTCCGCGCGGCCGCTCCCGGAAGGGACCGTGGCCCGCGGCCACCTGAATGACGACGCCGCCTTCTACACGGGCAAAGGCCCCGATGGCAAGCCGCTCGACACCTTTCCATTCCCCGTCACCAAAGAAGTGATGGTGCGCGGCCAGGATCGCTTCAACATCTACTGCACGCCATGCCACGACCACACGGGCTACGGCAACGGCATGATCGTCCGGCGCGGCTTCCGGCACCCGCCGTCGTATCACACCGACAAGATCCGCCAGCTTTCCAACGGATTCATTTTCGATGTCATCACCAAGGGATTTGGCGCCATGCCGGACCTCGCCGCGCAGGTTCCGCCGCGCGACCGCTGGGCCATCGTGGCCTACGTTCGCGCTCTCGAATTGAGCCAGAACGCTTCTGTTAACGACGTTCCGCCGGAAGCCCGCGCGCAACTCGGAGGCGGGAAATGACACTTGAGGCCGACTTGAAGCGGTGGCGCTCCGGCGCCCTGGCCGCGGGCATCGCCGGCGCCGTTCTGTGCGCTATCGGTTTCTTCATTTCGCCGTTCCAGTTCTACCGCTCCTACCTGTGGTCCTACTTGTTTATCGTCGGCGTGAGTGTAGGGTCGCTCGCCTGGCTGATGCTGCAATATCTCACCGGAGGCGCTTGGGGCGTGGTCATCCGGCGGCCGTGCGAGGCGGCGGCGCGCACGCTTCCGCTGGTGGCGCTGATGTTCCTCCCCATCGCGATCGGCATCCCCAATCTGTATCCGTGGTCGCACGCCAAGCTGGTGGCGGCCGACGAAATCCTCAGGCACAAGCAGGTCTATCTGAACGTGCCGTTCTTCCTGATCCGGGCCGCGGTCTACTTTGCCGGATGGATTCTCCTTTCCTGGCTTTTCAACCGCTGGTCGGCCAGGGAAGATCGCGAAGGGGCCGCGAGGGTCCATGGGAAAATGGCCGCCCTGGCCGGGCCCGGCCTGATCTTCTGGGGCTTCAGCGTCACATTCATGGCGGTGGATTGGGTGCTCTCGCTCGACCCGCACTGGTTCTCAACCATGTTCGGAATGCTTTTCATGGCGGGGCAGGCCCTCTCATCGATGGCCTTTCTGATTGCGCTGATGGTGCTGCTTTCCCGCCGCCGTCCGATGTCGGAGATTCTCACACCGCGCCATTTGCACGACCTGGGCAAGTTCCTGCTGGCCCTGGTGATGGTCTGGGCCTACTTTTCGTTTTCGCAGTTCCTGATCATCTGGGCCGGCAACCTGCCCGACGAGATCCCGTGGTATCTGGACCGGCTGCGCGGCGGCTGGCAGTACGTGGCCCTGGCGCTGGTGATTGGCCATTTCGCGCTGCCCTTCGCCCTGCTGCTTTCGCGCGACCTCAAACGCAATTTCAAGCTGCTGGCCGGTATTGCGATCTGCGTCCTGTTCATGCGGATGGTGGACCTCTACTGGCTGGTGGCGCCGGACTTCCGCAAAGGGCGGTTCGGCCTGAGCTGGATGGATATTACGGCCCCGATCGGGATCGGCGGAATCTGGCTGGCATACTTCCTCATCCAATTAGGTGAGCGCCCGCTGATGCCGCCGGGCGATCCGCACTTGATCGAGGCTTTGGAACATGGACGAGAATAACCAGCACACTCGCCGAGCCGGTCACGAAGAAACCGACATCAACGTGTGGGCGGTGGGCAAGTTCGCCGTCGCGCTGGTGCTGGTGGCCGTGGCAGCGCTCTTTCTGCTGTTGGGGCTGTTCCGGTATTTGCTTTCGCGCGAAGGGGGCCCTCCGGCGGGACGTTCCCAGGTTGCCGCCAGCGAACCGGCCAAGGCGTTTCCCCAGCCGCAACTGCAAGAGAATGAGGTGCTGGATTTGAAAGCCATTCGCGCGGCGGAAGACCAGGTTCTGAACGGCTACGCCTGGATGGATCCGGAAAAGGGCGTGGTGCGGATTCCCATCGATCGCGCCATAGATCTGCTGGCCGAGCGCGGTCTGCCGTCGCGGCCGCCGGCAGGAGAACTGAAATGAGGATGCTGTGGCTTTTCGCTTTCGCCGGTTCCGCCGCGTTCGCGCAGCCCGGCCAGCCGGCCCCGGTACAGCCCTCGTTGACCATGCAGGATTCCAACCTGAAGCCGGCGCTTCCCAGCGAGCTTCTGGGCGTGGGAATCGACCAGAAGCTCGACCAACAGGCGCCGCTGAATGCGGTTTTCCTCGATGAAGCGGGCCGCGCGGTCCCCCTCTCGAGCTTCTTCCAAACCGGGAAGCCCGTGCTTCTGGCGCCCGTTTACTACCGTTGCCCCATGCTTTGCACGCAGATTTTGAACGGCGTCGCCAGCAGCCTGAAAGCCGTCTCGCTCAACCCCGGGCGGGATTTCGAAATCCTCAGCGTCAGCTTCGATCCGAAAGATACCTCGGAACTGGCGGCTGCGAAAAAACAGACGTACCTGCGGCGCTACGGCCGGCCGAATACCGCCAACGGGTGGCACTTTCTCACCGGCGATCCGGCCAACATCAAGGCTCTGATGGACGCCGTGGGTTTCCACTACAAGTACGACCCCGCCACCGACCAGTTCGCGCACGCCAGCGGCATCATGATTCTGACGCCCGGCGGCCGCCTCTCGCGCTACTTCTATGGCGTGGAATACGCCCCGCGGGATGTGCGCCTGGGCCTGGTGGAGGCTTCGCACAGCAAGATCGGCAACCCGGTGGACCAGATTCTGTTGTTCTGTTACCATTACGACCCGGCCACGGGCAAGTACGGCGCCGTCGCCGTCAACCTGCTGCGCGCCGTCAGCGCCGGTTTCGTTCTGATCTGCGGCGGTTTTCTGATCGTCGTCTGGCGGCGCGAGCTCCGCGCCGGCCGGCGCACGCCGACGCAGGCCGGATAATTCGAAATGGGACTGCCACGTCTATTTCCGGTTCAAGCGTCCACCTTCGCACCCGACGTGGACCACCTCCTGTACTTTCTGCTGGCGGTTGCGGTTTTCTTTTCGCTGGCGATCTTCTGCTCCATCTTCTACTTTGCCATTCGCTACCGGCGGCGTTCCGAAAACGAATTGCCGCGCGCCATCCATGGCGGGATGGCGCTCGAGATCCTGTGGAGCGTGATCCCCTTGGGACTCACCATGGTGATGTTCACCTGGGGCGCCAGCATCTACTTCAACGAAAGCCGGCCGCCGGACAACGCCCTGGATATCTACGTCGTCGGCAAGCAGTGGATGTGGAAGCTCGAGCACCTGGGGGGGCAGAGGGAGATCAACGAGCTGCACATCCCCGTGGGACAGGCGGTGCGGCTCACCATGACGTCGGAAGACGTCATCCACAGTTTTTTTGTGCCCGCGTTCCGCACCAAGCAGGACGCGGTTCCCGGCCGCTACACCACCACCTGGTTCACGCCTACCAAGGCGGGCAAGTACCACCTGTTCTGCGCCGAGTATTGCGGCACCAACCATTCCCGCATGGGCGGCTGGGTCTATGTCATGGAACCGCGGGACTACGAGGCCTGGCTGAGCGGCGGCACTTCTGGCGGGTCGCTGGCGGAGAACGGACAAAAGCTGTTTGACGAGCTGGCCTGCGGAAACTGCCACAAGCCCGATGGCTCCGGCCGGTGCCCCAGCCTGACCGGACTTTTCGGCAAGACCGTCCAGCTTGCCGGCGGCGCTACCGTCAAGGCGGACGAAGGCTACATCCGCGAATCCATCCTGCAACCTCAGGCCAAGATCGTGGCCGGCTACGGGCCAATCATGCCGACCTTCCAGGGACTGGTTACCGAAGAGGGCGTCATGCAGTTGATCGAGTACATCAAGTCGCTAGGGCCGCCACCGGCGTTGCCTCGCTAGAAACCTATGATTACCGCGGCGGTACAAGAACGAGAAGATTACTTAAACGCCACTCACGGCCTCAAATCGTGGCTCCTCACCAAGGACCATAAGCGCATCGGACTGCTGTACCTCGCCACCATCACCCTGTTCTTCTTTCTCGGCGGCGCCTTCGCCACGGTGATCCGCATCGAGTTACTGACCCCGGGGGGCGGCCTGGTCAGTTCGGAGACCTATAACAAGCTCTTCACCATGCACGGCGTGACCATGATCTTTTTCTTCCTGATCCCGTCGATTCCCGCCGTCCTGGGAAACTTCTTCCTCCCCATGATGATCGGGGCGCGCGACCTGGCATTTCCGAGAATCAACCTGCTGAGCTGGTATCTGCTGGTGGTCGGCGGCCTGTTCGCCCTCTTCGCCATGCTGGCGGGCGGCGTGGATACCGGCTGGACTTTTTACACCCCCTACAGCACCACCTACTCGAACACCTGGGTGATTGCCACCGCGCTGGGCATTTTCGTGGCGGGCTTCTCCTCCATCCTGACCGGACTGAACTTCATCGTGACGGTGCACCGCATGCGCGCTCCCGGCATGACCTGGTTCCGCATGCCGCTGTTCGTCTGGGCGCACTACGCCACCGCCCTGATCCAGGTGCTGGGCACGCCCGTGCTGGCCGTGACCCTGGTTCTGGTGCTCTGCGAGCGCGTCTTCCACATCGGGATCTTCGACCCCGCGCTGGGCGGCGATCCGGTCCTGTTCCAGCACCTGTTCTGGTTCTACTCGCACCCCGCCGTTTACATCATGATTCTGCCCGCCATGGGCGTGGTCTCGGAGTTGATTTCGACCTTCTCGCGCAAGGCCATCTTTGGCTACCGCGTGGTAGCCTTCTCCAGCGTGGCCATCGCAGTGCTCGGCTTCCTGGTGTGGGGCCACCACATGTTCGTCAGCGGCCAATCGGTTTTTGCCGGCATGGCGTTCTCGTTCCTGAGCTACTTTGTGGCCATACCGTCGGCCATCAAGGTGTTCAATTGGACGGCCACGCTGTACAAAGGCTCCATCTCCTATGCCACGCCGATGCTCTACGCTTTCGGTTTCATCGGCGTGTTCACCATCGGCGGCCTGACGGGGCTTTTCGTGGCGGCGCTGGGCATCGACGTGCACGTCACCGACACCTATTTCGTGGTGGCGCACTTTCACTACATCATGGTGGGCGGCGCCATCATGGCCTACCTGGGCGGCCTGCACTATTGGTGGCCGAAGATGACGGGGCGCATGTATCCGGAAGCGTGGGCGAAGCTCTCGGCACTGGTGATCTTCCTGGGTTTCAACCTGACTTTCTTCCCGCAGTTTATTCTCGGGTACCTGGGGATGCCGCGGCGCTACCACACCTATCCGGCCGAGTTCCAGATACTGCACGTGCTCTCCACCGCGGGCGCTTCAGTGCTGGCGGTCGGCTATGCCATCCCCATGATTTACTTCGCCTGGTCGCTGCGCTACGGGAAGGTGGCGGGCGCCAATCCCTGGGGCGCCTCGGGTCTGGAATGGAAAACGGCCTCGCCGCCGCCGGTCCACAATTTCGACAGGATCCCGGTGGTCACGCACGATGCTTACGACTACAGCACGGTAGTCGGAGAGGCGGTCGAAGTTGGCTAGCGCGCTCGAAGAACAGTTCGACACCGAAGCCCAGCAGAAGGACGCCTCGACACTGGGGATGTGGATCTTCCTCATCACCGAGGTCATGTTCTTCGGCGGCATGTTCACCGCATACACGGTGTACCGCCGGGCGTATTCGGACGCGTTCGCGGTGGCCAGCGCGAGCCTGAACGTGACCATCGGCGCCATCAACACCGCCGTCCTGCTGGTCAGCAGCTTCACCATGGCGATGGCCGTCCGGGCCGCACAGCTCGGCCGGCGCAGGACGCTCGTTCTGTTCCTGGTGTTGACGCTGATCTTCGGCGGCGTCTTTCTGGGCGTGAAAGCTTACGAATGGAATGAGAAGTTCGAACAGCACCACGTGCCGGGACCGTCGTTCCACTTAGGCGGCGTCCCACAACAGGGCCACGCCCAGTTGTTCTTCTCGCTCTACTTCGCCATGACCGGCCTGCACGCGCTGCACATGGTGGTAGGGGTTGGAATCATCTCATGGCTGATCTGGCTGGCGCATAAGGGAAGGTTCACCGCCGAGTACAATACGCCCGTGGATATCGCCGGCCTGTATTGGCACTTTGTCGACATCATTTGGATTTTCCTGTTCCCGCTGCTGTACCTGATTGACCGGCACTTACCGAAATAGCCATGACCGAACACATCGATTCCATAAGAACCTACGCACTGGCGCTGCTGGCGCTGCTGGCGCTCACGGCAGCGACCACGCTGGTGGCGTTTGTCGACCTGGGCGAGTTCAGCGTGGTCGCGGCACTGGCGATCGCCGTGTGCAAGATGCTGTTGGTGGCGCTCTTCTTCATGCACGTGCGCCACAGCACCAAGCTCACGAAGCTGGTGGTGCTAGGCGGGTTGCTATGGCTGGTGATCCTGCTCATGCTGACCTTGAGCGATTTCACCACGCGCGGCTGGATCGGCGTCCCGGGAAGGTAAGGCGCTGCCGCGTTTTTCGTGGGTGACCGGCCTTCCGGAAATCGCCCGAAACTTGATGCGCCGATGCGCGCGCGCTAATCTAATGACAGAGGGCTTGATGGAATGGCTCAGTTTATAGAGGCTGTCTACACAAATGGTGTTCTCAAACCCCAGGAGGAACTGGGGTTGCGTGAGGCCCAGCGTGTGCGACTGATCGTCGAGGTGCTCGATGATGACGCTGATCGCGAAGACCGGCCCGCAGTCCTACATCGGCTTCTGGCGGGGATCGAGGGGATGAGGTTCTTTTCCCGTGAACGGTTGCCCTCTCGGGACGAATTTCATGATCGCCCTTGATACCAACATTCTCATTTACGCCTGCGACAAAGCCGATCTTAAGCGACAGCAAGTGGCACTCGATCTCGTCTCCAGTGCCGACGATGGTGTGCTGCTCTGGCAGGTCGCGTGTGAGTTCGTGGCGGCGTCGAGGAAGCTGAGATCCCAAGGCTTTGCGATGGCCGACGCATGGGACCGCCTGACGGATTATCTGGCTATCTTTCCGCTCATCCTGCCGGCAGCCGGAGCGTTTGAACGAGCTCGCATTCTCCACACAGAGGACGGATGGTCATTCTGGGACGCGATGATCGTGGCCGCCTGCCTGGAAGGCGGTGTTACCCGCCTCTACTCGGAGGACCTGCCAGGCCGCGCTGTTCGCTGGCCGCTTGAGATTGTGAACCCGTTCCTGCAACTACGCTGATCTCGCAAAGGGCAAACCGGGGACAGTCCTGCTCTATGAGCCGCGGCGGCTCACAACACACGATGAAAATGGATTCTGTCCGGCACGAGGAATCAACAACTTACGTTCCATTTTCGGAAGAGGCACGAAGTTTCGCAAAGGCGGCGAAATTCGAGCCAGTCCCCGCTTTGCATTCCCTTGTGTCCGCCCCCCGCCAGGAGTTAGTCTCTGGAGTGGCGAGGTGATCATGCGACGAATGTTATTGACGTGCCTGGTGGCTCTCGGCACAGCCTGGGGCCAGGCGGCCAAGCCGGCCGGCCCGGATCTGACGAAGCAGCCGACGCTCTACGTGGTCGGCTATGCCCACCTGGATACCCAATGGCGATGGGAATATCCCACTACCATCAGCCAGTACATCCTGAACACCATGCGGGACAACTTCGCGCTGTTTGAGAAGTACCCGCATTATGTCTTCAATTTCAGCGGCGCCAACCGGTACCGCATGATGAAGGAATACTTTCCGGCCGACTACGCTAAGGTCAAGAAATACGTGGCTGCCGGCCGCTGGTTTCCGGCGGGATCGTCGATGGAGGAAAACGACGTGAATTCGCCCTCCGCCGAGTCGATTATCCGGCAGGTGCTCTACGGCAAGCTGTATTTCCGCCGCGAGTTCGGCAAGACCAGCACCGAATACATGCTGCCGGACTGCTTCGGCTTCCCCGCCTCCTTGCCCAGCATTCTGGCTCACGCGGGCATCAAGGGCTTCTCGACCCAGAAACTGACGTGGGGATCTTCGGCCCCGGCCGGCGGCCCGAACTCGCCCGAGAAAACGCCGCTCGGCACCCCATTCAACGTCGGCATTTGGGAGGGGCCCGATGGCAAGAGCGTGATCGCGGCCCTGAACCCCGGCAGTTACAGCGCATCCATAACCACCGACCTCAGCGTGAGTCCCGGCAGTCCCGGCCCGCGGCGCGAAGACTGGCCCGCCCGAGTCCAGTTGGACGGCGCGGTGAGCGGGCTGTTCACGGATTATCACTACTACGGCACCGGCGACGTCGGCGGCGCCCCTACCGAGGCCTCCGTCAAAATGATGGAGGAGATCGTGACCAAGGTGGGCGGCGGACCGCTGCACGTCATCTCCGCCACGGCGGACCAAATGTTCCTCGATATCAAGCCCAACCAGACGGCCAGGCTGCCGCGCTATCAGGGCGAGATGGAGCTGACCAACCACTCGGCCGGGTCCCTCACCTCGGAGACGTACCTGAAACGGTGGAACCGCAAGAACGAGCTGCTGGCCGATGCCGCCGAGAAAGCTTCCGTCGCCGCCGAGCTGCTGGGCGGCCGGCCGTATCCGCTCGAGCGCCTGAACAACGCCTGGACGCTGGTAATGGGCGGGCAGTTCCACGACATCACGCCCGGCACCGCTACGCCCAAAGCGTATGAGTTCTCCTGGAACGACGAAGTGCTGGCCATGAACCAGTTCGCCGGCGTGATGGCCAACGCCACCGAAGCGGTCGCCTCCGCCATGGACACCCAGGCCAAGGGCGCGGCCATCGTGGTCTACAATCCGTTGAACATCGCGCGCGAGGACGTGGTGGAAGCCGCCGTTTCCTTCCCCGGCGGAACACCCAAGGCCGTGCGCGTCATTGGGCCAGACGGCAAGGCAGTGCCGGCGCAGTTGTCGAACGGCAAAGTCTTGTTCGTGGCCAAAGCGCCATCGGTGGGCTACGCGGTCTACGACGTCGAGCCCGCCGAGACTCCGGCCGCCGGCTCGACGCTCAAGGTGACCGAGTCGTCGCTCGAAAACGCGCGCTATCGCGTCACCATCGACCAGAACGGCGACATCGCCGGCATCTTCGATAAGTCCCTCAAGAAAGACCTTCTCCTGACTCCGGCGCGCCTGGAAATCAAAACCGACAAGCCCGTGCAGTGGCCCGCCTGGAACATGGATTGGGAAGATCAGTCGCGGGCGCCGCGGGCTTACGTGGGCGGGCCGGCGCAGATTCGGATCGTCGAAAACGGTCCGGCGCGCGTGGCCGTCGAGGTGTCACGCGAAACCGAAGGTTCCAGGTTTGTCGAGACCATCCGGCTTTCGGCGGGCGATGCCGGCAACCGCGTCGAAATCGGCAATGTCATCGACTGGAATACCAAAGAGTCCCATCTCAAGGCCGTTTTCCCACTGACCGCGACCAACGCCGCGGCGACTTATAACTGGGACATCGGCGCCATCGAGCGGGGCACTGATAATCCCAAGAAGTTCGAGATGCCGTCCCACCAGTGGGTCGATCTCACCGATCGGAGCGGCGCTTACGGCGCAACCGTGCTCACGGATTGCAAGAACGCCTCCGACAAGCCCGATGACAACACGCTTCGCCTCACCCTGATCCGCACACCCGGCACCCGCGGGCAATATGACGACCAGGGCACGCAGGATTTGGGCCATCACGAGTTCGTATACGGCCTGGCCGGGCACGTAGGCGACTGGCGCAAGGGCCAGACCGATTGGCAAGCCTACCGCCTCAACCAACCTCTCATCGCCTTCGAAGCCTCGAAACATGCGGGCGCGCTCGGGAAAACCTTCTCATTGCTCACCGTCAGCCACAGCCGGGTGCGAGTCCTCGCTCTCAAGAAGGCCGAGCAGAGCGATGAAGCGATCATCCGCCTGGTGGAACTCGATGGCAAGCCGGCTTCCGACGTGCAGATCGCGTTTGCCGCACCGATTACCGCCGCGCGTGAAGTCAACGGCGCGGAGGAGCCGGTTGGCGCGGCCACCGTGGCGAATGGCAAGCTGGTGACTTCGTTCACCGCGTTCCAGCCTCGCACGTTTGCGGTGAAGCTCGGCGGCGCGCCCGCCAAGGTCGCGGCGGTGCATTCGCAGCCCGTGAAGTTGTCCTACGACCTGGCCGCCGCCAGCAACGATGACACCCGCTCGGCCAGCGGTTTCTCTTCCGATGGCCGCGCCCTTCCAGCCGAAATGCTGCCCGCCGAGCTCGCCTTCGGCGGCGTCCAATTCAATCTCGCTCCCGCCAAGACCGGGACTCCCAACGCAGTGGTGGCCAAAGGCCAGACGATCTCTCTTCCGGCGGGGAAGTTCAACCGCGTGTACGTGCTGGCAGCCTCGGCGGATGGCGACCAGCAAGCCACATTCCGCGTGGGCGAAAAGGCTGTCGATGCGACTATCCAGGACTGGGGCGGTTTCATCGGCCAGTGGGACGACCGCGTCTGGAAAGCCAAGGAGGTGCCGGTCCCGGCGCGGGGTGGCGCTGCGGCGCGGACCCGTACCGACCCGTACGGGGAAATGACCGGCCTGAAGCCGGGCTTCATCAAGCGCGCGGAGGTCGCATGGTTCGCCTCGCATCGCCACACGGCCGACGGCGCCAACGAACCCTACGCCTATTCGTACCTGTTCGCGTATCCGCTCGACGTGCCGGCCGGCGCCGCCACCCTGACCTTGCCGGACAATGACAAGATCCGCGTCCTGGCCATTTCGATGGCGCAGGAAGGCGCGACGGCGAAACCGATTCAACCACTCTACGACACGCTGGAACGGTAAGGACACGCCATGAAACTCTTCGCGACCCTGGTGCTCGCCACCGCCGCGCTGGCGCTGGCCCAGCAGGCACCTTCGACTCTGCCCAAGGTGAAGTTCACCGACACCAGGCTCGACAACGGGCTGCGCGTGATCGTCGCCGAGGACCACTTCGCCCCGCTCTATGCCATCGCGGTCAGCTACAAAGTTGGCTCGCGTGATGAGCGCCGGGGCCGCACCGGTTTCGCCCACCTGTTCGAGCACATGATGTTCAAGGGCTCGGAGAACGTGGGCACGGGCGAGCTGGATTTTCTCATTTTCACCAACGGCGGCAACTCCAACGGCACCACCAACACCGACCGCACGTCGTACTTCGAGGTCCTGCCCAAGAACCAGCTCGACCTGGGCCTCTACCTCGAGGCCGATCGCATGCACGGGCTGGTCATCACCCTGGACAACCTCGAGAACCAGCGCCAGGCCGTCAAGGAGGAGCGGCGCCAGAGCGTCGACAACCAGGCTTACGGCCAGACGTCCGAGAAACTGGAAGAGCTGATCTACGACAACTTTGCCTACCATCACTCGGTGATCGGCTCCATGGATGACCTGGATGCCGCCTCGGTGGACGACGTCAAACAGTTTTTCAAGACCTACTACGCGCCCAACAACGCGGTGCTCGCCCTGGTGGGCGACCTTGACACCAAAGAAACGCTGGCCAAAGTGAAGAAGTATTTCGGAAATATCCCCCGGCAGGACCCGCCCCAGCCGGTGGACCTGACCGAGCCTCCGAAATCCGGTGAGCGCCGCGCCACCATCGAGGACAAACTGGCGCGCCTGGCCCGTCTCGACATCGCCTACCGGATTCCGCCATCGGGCCAGCCGGATTCGCGCGCGCTTTCCGTAGCCGCCTCGATCCTCGGCGGCGGAGGCGGTGGTTTCGGCGGGCGCGGCGGAGGCGGGGCCAACAGCTCGCGCCTCTACCAGAAACTGGTGCTCGATAAAGAGGTGGCGGTCCAGGTGTCGTGCGCCACCGACCGCCGCGCCGGCCCGGGGTTCTTCCACATCTCGGCCACCCTCCGTCCGGGCAAGACCGCCGAAGAAGTGGAGGGCCTCATTTCCGAAGAGATCGCCAAACTCAACGCCGAGCCGGTCACCGACAAGGAGCTGCAGCGCGTGCGGATCAGTCTCCGGCGCGGCGCGGAATTGCGGCTCACCGCGCTCAGCCGCGCCCAGGCGCTGGCCGACGACGCGGCTGTCTATGACGATCCCAACCGCATCAACACCGAACTGGATGATCAGCTCGCCATCACCCCAGCCGATATCCAACGGGCAGCTAAGGCCCGCCTGCTGGCCTCCGACCGCGTCGTCGTGGTGACGCTGCCGGCCGCATCCCGCCGCCCCGGCGGAAAGGGGAATTGAGGAGCCCGCTATGAGGAAGCCGAAGCCACTCGTTGTTTGTGTCATTCTCGCCGCCACGCCCGGCGGGTTTCTCTCCGCGCAGGAGACCGAATCGCAGGGGGCCGGGACTTTCCGCGGCATGGTTCGCTTGAACCGCGCCCCGGTTTCGAACGAGGTTCTCAAGGTCAAGCTGCCACGGCCCGTCGAGCGCCGGCTCCCCAACGGCCTCAAGCTCGTGATTCTCGAAAGCCACCGCGCGCCCACCATATCGCTGACCATCTCCATCCCGTCTTCCTACCTGCGCGATTCCCAGGGCCTCCCCGGAGTTGCCGAAGCCACCGCCGCGCTCATGACCTTGGGCACCACCACGCGTTCCGCGCGCCAAATCTCCGAGGCCTTGGCCGATATCGGCGCTACCTTGACCATCAGCGCCGGCGCCGGCGGCGGAGGTGGCGGCCGCGGCGGAGGCGGTGGGGCCGGTGGTCCCGCCACTGGCGGCTCGGGCACGATTTCGCTCAGCGCGCTCACCGAGAACTTCGATGCCGCACTGGCCATCCTGACCGATGTTCTGTTGCACCCCTCCTTCCCGGCCGACGAATTCGAGAAGTGGAAGTCGCGCCAGCGAAGCGCCCTCGAGCAAGCCCGCACCCAGCCGGCAACGCTCTCCAATGAGCAATTGATGAAGGTGCTTTACGCCGGCGATGCCCGCCAGTTCACGCGCCTCACCGCCGAATCCCTCAACAAGATCACGCGCGAGAACCTGGTCGAGCACTACAAGAAATACTACCTGCCCTCGGGCGACCTGGCCGGGGTGGTTGGCGACATCACCGCCCGCGATGCCGCGGCGAAGCTCGAGAAGGCTCTCTCCGCTTGGAAGGGCGGGCCGATTCCACCGCTGACGCTGCCCATCAACCCGCCCATCGCCGAGAAGAAGGTCTATTTGATCTCGCGGCCGGGCTCCGTGCAGACCTACCTCACCCTGGCCAACCGCGCCATCGAGCGCACCAACCCGGATTACATCGCCTGCATGGTGATGAACCAGGTGCTCGGCTCGGGGCCGGCCGCCCGTCTGTTCCGCATCATCCGCGAGGAGAAGGGCTATACCTACGGGGTCAGCTCCAGCTTCAACGCCACGCGCTTCAACCAGCAGTTCAGCTCCTCCATGTCGGTGCGCACGGAAGTCACCGAGCCGGCGCTCGCCGACCTGCTCAAGGAATTCCGCGACATTCGCGACGTGACGGTGCCTCAACTGGAGCTTGAGGGCGCCAAGCGGACCCTGGTGGCCAGCTTCGCATTGGGTCTCGAAAGCCCCTCCGGCGTGCTTTCCCGCTGGCTCCAGCAGCGCGAATTCGGCTTGCCCGAAGATTACTGGGACACCTACACCGGGAAGATCATGGCCGTGACCGCCGCCGACGTCGCGCGTGTGGCGAAGAAGTATGTCCCTTATGACAACGTCCAGATCATCGCCGTGGGCGACGGAGCGAAGATTGGGGAGCTGCTGAAGAAGTTCGGCCCGGTGATAGAAGTCCCGGTGGATGGAAACTAGACCGACCGCTCCCTGAGAAGCAGCGAGAAAATCATTTTGGGCCGCCGATGAACCCCGATAAACGCCGATAAGAACTTTGTTTTTCGATCCGCGTTTATCGGTGTTCATCGGTGGCCATATTTCTTTCACACATACAGAGCCGCGAACCGCCTGCGCCACCACAACAAGTCCTGCATTTTCAGAGGTGGGGCAGGCGGTGCCGCCTGCCTCGCCCGCTTGCGGGCGATTTTTTCACAGCCTCTCAGAGAGCAGTTCCCGCAAACGGGGTCGCGGTTGCGGAGACGGCGTAAATGGTTCCAAAATGGTTCCATGAACATCACCGTCAAGAATATTCCAGACTCGATCTATCGGGTGATGAAGCGAGAGGCCAAAAGGAAGAGGCGGAGTCTCAATGCCGAGATCGTCCTGGCGCTGCAAACAGAGGCCGCCGAAGCGGAGCGGAGACGGCAATTGAGCAATCTGCGGAAGGAATTGGATCGGTTTGCCGCCTCCTTGCCGCCGCTCGATGATAGTGTGCCTCTGATCCGCGGGGACCGCGGGAGATAGTGGATGCCGGACACATTTGTTCTGGACTGCAGTGTGGCGGCCAAATGGGTGTTGAGGGAACCCGGCCGCGCGCCAGCCCTTGGATGGTTCGAGCAGTATGCGTCGGGAGAGGTTCTGCTGATAGCTCCCGATATTCTCCTGGCGGAATTGGCCAGTCTGCTGGCGAAGCGTAACCGCCGAAAGCAGATTTCGGCGGAGCAAGCTCACGAGGCCTTCTCATTGATGACGAGATGCGCTCCTCGTCTATTCGACACGCGCCCGCGACTTTCCCGCGCGCTCCATCTGTCTCTGCAACGCCGATTGTCCTTGTGGGATTGCGTCTATCTCGCGCTCGCCCTGGAACACGATTGTCCGGTTCTAACCGCGGACCTCCGACTCTTCCGGGCCGGGAGGGGCGCACATCCTTCTGTTCGGCTGGTGCAATAACGGAGCCTCGAGTGTCACCGAGTTTTGCGGCCGCGCCCCAAAGGCTCGGAGATCGCCCCCGTCACGCACCGCCGTACAGCCGAAGCCCGGAAATATCCTTGAAGTCGCCCGGGTTCAACGTCCACAACTCCGCATCCCGAACGATGGCGCAGGCGGCAATCGCCAAGTCCATCTCGCGGCCGCGCGGGTGGCGGACCGAACGATACAGTTTGGCGCTCAGTGCGGCTTCGGCAGGTCCGAAGACGATGGCCGATTCCCTCGGAAACAGGCGGTCCGCCAAGGCAAGCTCCTGCGGTAAACGCGGGCCTGCGCTACAATGACCCTTCGCCATGCAAGTGCTCCAGGCCGGCCAGCATAAACTGATATACCTGGAACTCCAGCCGGTGATGGTCGCCAACATCGCGCGGCAGGCGGGGTTCGAGACCCGGACCAAGGAGAGCCAGCGAAGCATCCAACTCGAGCTGAGCGCGCCGGGCAGGCAGGCGCCGCTGCTGCTGTTCGACGCCGCGGATCCGGCCAACCTGGGTTGGTTCTCGCGCTGCCAGTTCTACGTGGATGGGCGCTCCGGATCGGTCATGCAGACGCCCATGACCCTGGCCAACAAGCGCGACCGCAGCGGCCAGCCGCACCACAATTCCGTGCGCCTGGCGATTTCCAAAGAGCTGCCGGCCGGCTTCCGTCTTCCCGGTCAACAGTCGCTCACCGAGCAGGTTTTCTACAACCTGCTGTTCAACTTCTTGAACGCACTCACCAAGACCGGTGTGGCCGTGTGCGGTGGGGGGGTGGTGCAGCCGCTGGCGGGACGCACGGAAAGCGTCGGCCCGCGAAATTAGCTGGACCGCTGCGGCGCGTTCTTCTTGGCCCGCTCGACCACGGATTCCACCTCGGCCTGGTACTCCTTCAGGAGTTCGGGCGTGGTGGCTTCGAAACGCATCACCACGACAGGCTGCGTATTGGATGCGCGCACCAGGCCCCACCCATGCGGGAACAGGACGCGCACGCCATCCACGTCGACCGTCTTGTGCCTGGCGCGCAACTCGGCGCTGGCCTGGCGCACCACCTCGAACTTGATCTCATCGGGGCAATCGAAGCGGATTTCCGGGGTGGTCACGGTCCGGGGCAGGTCCGCGAGCTGGCGGGAAAGCGGCTGGCCGGAGTTGGCCACGATTTCCATCAAGCGGCAGGCGGCGTAGAGCGCGTCGTCGAAGCCGTAGTAACGGTCGGCGAAGAACATGTGGCCGCTCATCTCGCCGGCCAGCTCGGCGCGCGTCTCCTGCATCTTGGCCTTGATGAGCGAATGGCCGGTCTTCCACATGATGGCATTACCGCCGCGCGCGGCGATATCGTCGTACATCAACTGCGAACATTTCACTTCGCCGATGAAGGTGGCGCCGGGCTTCCGGCTGAGGATTTCGCGGGCGTAGACGATCATCAACTGGTCGCCGTACATCACCGTTCCGCCGTCGTCAACCACGCCGATGCGGTCGGCATCGCCGTCGAAGGCGATGCCGAAATCGGCTCGGGTCTGGCGCACGTTGGCGATGAGCGGCTCGAGATTCTTTAGGACGGTCGGGTCGGGATGGTGGTTGGGAAAACGGCCGTCCATCTCGAAGAACATTTCGGTGGCGGCGACGTTCAACTTTTCGAGAATCCGGTGCATCACCGGGCCGCCGACGCCGTTGCCGGCGTCCACGCAAACCCGGATGCGGCGCGAAAAGTGGAATTGGGAGCAGATCTCGGCGACATAGGCGGTGGTCGCGTCGGCGGTTTTCTCGCTGCCATCGCCGCGCGCCAGGCCGCCGGTTTCGATCGCGCGGCGGATCTCCTGGATGGCTTCGCCGTAAATGGTGGAGGTCCCGGAGACCACCTTGAATCCGTTGAATTCGGGCGGATTGTGGCTGCCCGTGATCATGACGGCGCCATCGGCCTTCAGATGGAAGACGGAGTAATACAGCACGGGCGTGGGAACCACCCCGAGGTCCGTGACCTCGCAACCGCTGGCCTTGAGACCGCGCATGAGGGCGTCGCGCAGGCGGGGGGAACTCAGGCGCGTATCGCGGCCGAGATTCACCTTCTTGCCGGCGTGACGCTGGAGATAGGTTCCGAAGGCCTGGCCGAGCGTTTCGATATCGGCATCCAGCAGTTCGACGTCGGCCGCGCCGCGGATATCGTATTCACGGAAAATGGTGGGCTTTAACATGCAGGCAGTCTTCCGTACGCCAGTTTACGACAATGTGGCGCCGGTCCCAAAGGGCGCCCCCTTGCCGCCGGCGGGGTTGGTCCGGGCTGGGAAGAACACCGGCGACAAGATCGCGCCCCCTGGGCCCGCCGCCACGGGCCATCGAGGACCGTGCCTGCGGTTCACACCTGTAGCCTGCTACACTCGTTGTTGCTCACCCCGAAGATCCGCTAGAATAATGGCTTACCATCTTCGAGAATCGGCTGTATCGAGTGAAACTGGTTCCCGTGCATCAACGTCTCCGTAACTGCGCAGAGTGGAAAGGTATGCCTGCATGAAGTGTTTCGGGCGCGTTCGCCTGATGGCAGCATCGGCTTGTCTCTGCGCATTCTGGATCCATACGCTCGGCGCGCAGGCGCAGCCTCCGCAGCCATCGCCGCCTCCCCAGCAAAAACCGGGGCAACCGCCCCCGAGCGCACCGCCGCAGCCGCAGAAGAATCCGTTTGAAAATGTGCCGGCGGGTCCGGAGGGCGCGCCGCAGCAGCCACCGCAGCAACCGGCCCAGCAGCAGCCCGCGCAGCCGCGACTGGAAGCGCCTAAGCCGGCGGAGGCCGCCAAGCCGGTTGCGGGAGAGGCCATCGAAGCCATCGAGTTCCGGGGCGCGCGGCGCGTGCCGCAGGACACCTTGAAGGCGCTCATCAGCAGCAAGGCCGGCGACATTTTCAGCGACGATGCCATGCGGCGCGACTTCATGGCGCTGTGGAACACGGGGCGCTTCGACGACATCCGGCTGGAAACGGAGCCGGGCCGCATTGGCCTGATTGTGCGCTTCGTGGTGACCGAGCGGCGCGTCATCCGCTCCATCAACTACGAGGGCATCCACTCGGTCACGGTTTCGGAGATCCTGGACCGCTTCAAGGAGCGCAAGGTCGGTCTTTCGGTGGAATCGCAGTACGACCCCAACAAGATCCAGCGCGCCTCCATCGTGCTGAAAGAATATCTAGCCGAGCGCGGACGCCAGTACGCCACCGTGGAACCGCAGATCGAACAGCTCCCGCCTTCCTCTCTGAAAGTCACGTTTAACGTGAACGAAGGGCCCAAGGTGAAGGTGGGAGAGATCAAGATTTCGGGGAACGAGGCGTACAACCGAAGGTGGGTGATCTCCGCCATGAAGAACCTGAAACCCTACGGCATCCCCCACTCGATTCTGTTCGAAAACATCTTCGCCAAGACGTTCGATCAAGACAAGCTCGAAGAGGACAAAGAGCGCATCGTGCAGGCGTATCGGGACCACGGTTACTTCACGGCCAAGACCCTGGATGAGACCGTGAAGATCATCCCCAAAGGCGGGCGGGGCTGGCGGCTCCCCATCGTCAAGACCAACGGTCCGGGCATCTACGCGGACATCGCCATCCCGGTGGAAGAGGGACGGCTGTACCACTTGCACAACATGACCTTCGTGGGGGTGAAACTGTTCCGCACGCCCGAAGTGCTCATGAAGCCGCTGTTCGGCATGACCACCGGAGACGTCTTCTCCACCGAAAAGCTGCGCAAGGGCATCGAGAACATGCGCAAGTTTTACGGCAAGTTCGGTTACATCGATTTCGTCCCCGAGCCTTCCCCCGACGTCATTCCGAACAGCGACCAGGTCGATCTCACGCTGACGGCGGACGAAGGGAAGCAGTTTTTCATCCGGCGCATCGATTTTTCGGGCAACACCACCACCCGCGACAAAGTGATCCGCCGCGAGATCCTGCTCGACGAAGGCGACATTTTCAACTCCGAGCTATGGGATTACAGCATCCTGCGGCTCAACCAGCTCGGCTATTTCGAAATGCTGAAGAAGGAAGACAGCCTCGACAACCTCAGGCGCAATCCGCAGTCCAACACCGTGGACATCACCCTCAAGGTGAAGGAGCGCGGAAAGAACTCGATCGGGTTGAACGGCGGCGTTTCCGGCATCGCCGGCAGCTTCATGGGGTTCAATTACTCCACCAACAACTTCCTCGGGCTGGGCGAAACGCTGTCCCTCGATTCGCAGCTCGGCACGCGTATGCGGTCCGTGAGGTTGGGGTTCACCGAGCCGTATTTCATGGACCGGCCGATTCAGCTCGGCTTTATGGTCTATCTGACCCGGTTCGATTTCAACCAGGGCCGCGAGGCCTCGATTCTGGCGGGGCAAAACCTGATTCCGGAGTATAACCAACTGGGCGCGCAGAACCTGCTGAACTACGTCCAGAACAGCCACGGGTTTTCGGTCTCGGCGAGCACCCATTTACGGCGGAGTTTCGCGCAGATCGGCCTCACTTACGGCTTCGACATCTCCTCCACGAAAACGCTGACCACGGCCGCCGACAATTACTTCCAGTACATCAACTTCAGCGGTGTGGCCGGACCCAATTCACTGACCGGGGTCAGAACCAGCCACGTCACGCCATCGTATTCCTACAACACCGTGAACCATCCCATCACGCCCACCGGCGGCAGGAGTCTGTTTGTCTCCTTCGACTTCGCCGGCAGCATACTGGGCGGGAACGTGAATACCATCCGGCCGACGCTGGACGCCAAGTACTTCCACCCGGCCCCATGGCACAGAAGCCACATCCTGGCGTTGCACCTGATGGGCTCGGCCATCACCGGATACGGCGGGAGGTATGTGCCTCCGTTCTCGCGCACGTTCATGGGAGGAGAGCAGGACATCCGCGGATTCGAAATCTGGGGCATCACCCCGATCGCTTTCATACCGTCGTCCGGCAGCGTCAACGTGCTGAACGACGACGGATCGGCGCGCACCCAGAAGGTGGTCAGCAACGGCGCGCTCACCTCGGCCAACGTCACCATGACGGTTCCCACCTATCAGCTCATCACGCCGGGCGGCGACACCCAACTGCTGGGGAACTTCGAGTACCGGATTCCGATTGTCGGGCCGGTGACACTGGCGCCGTTTTTCGATGCGGGCGTCGACAAGATCCTGCGCAGCAACCAGCTCACCCTGGAACCCTCGCGGGTGGGCGACTTGAACAGCCAGTTTCCCCAGGCGGGCTACAGCGGGAAGGTGTACATCGCGCCGGGCACGCAGAAGATGCGCGCCTCCACCGGGCTGGAGCTTCAGGTGATGCTGCCCGTGGTCAATGCACCGTTCCGCCTGTACTTCGCTTACAATCCCTCGGTGGTGCGGGAATATGTGCAGCCACCCATCGTGGCGGACCGGTCGTCCTTTCCCAACAACGCCACGTTTCTCAACTCAATTGCAACCTACGGCCAAGCCCTTCCATTCTATGAGAAGCGGACCATGTTCCGCTTCACGATTGGCAGGACGTTCTGAAACGGCCGCGCGCCAATATGTTAGTATTGATGAACTTAGGAGTTTCAAGCTTGAAGAAGAATCTGATTGTATTCTCCGTATTGGTCTGGGCAGTGGCCGCGCTGGCACAGGCTCAGGGCCAGGTTCCCACCAAGATCGCGATCATCCACGTGCAAAATGCCATCCTGAGCACGAAGGACGGCCAGAAGGCCGCCGCCGATCTTCAGGCCCAGTTCAATCCCAGGCAGCAGGAACTGGAGAAGAAGCAGGCTGAGCTTACCGCGCTTCAGGACCAGTTGCGCAAGGGCAGCGCGACCATGAGTGAGGAGGCCAAGACCAAGCTCATGCGCGACATCGACGCCACCACCACGAGGGTGAACCGGGACACCCAGGACGCGCGGAGCGATCTGGATGAGGCCCAGGGCAAGCTCATGCAGGAGCTTGGCGGCAAGATGATGGCGGTGCTCGAGAAATACGCCACGGCAAACGCCTTCGCGGTGGTTCTGGACGTGAGCAATCCGCAGACGCCGGTGCTGTGGGCCGCCTCCGCGGTGGACATCACCAACGACAACGATATCGTGAAGCTGTACGACCAGGCGTATCCGGGTGCGGCCGCTGCTCCCGCCGTTCCCGCGGCCAAGCCGGCTGCCAGGCCGGCTGCTCCGGCGCAGACGCCGGCTGTCAGGCCGGCTGCTCCGGCGCAGACGCCGGCTGCCAAGCCGGCTGCTCCGGCGCAGACGCCGCCGCCCGCAAAGAAGAACTGACGTAGCGCCGGCGATCTTGTCGCCGGTGGTGTGCGATACAATGCAGGCAGGGGGAGAGTATCCATGAGAACTCTCATCGGTCTTCTTGTCCCGCTGCTTCTGGCCACCGGGCTTTTCGCGCAGTATCACGGCGGTTTCAGGAATCCTCGACCTTTCGTGCACGGTACTTTCGGCGGCGTGGTTTTCCCGGGCGGCGGGCCGCGGCTCACCGTTCCCGGCGCCATCGCCGATCCGACTTTTGCCACGCGGCTGGGCGGCACGGTCGCGGGGCAAGGCTTCTGGAGGCGACCCTCCGTTCCTGGCACACGCCGCCCCGGAACTGTGGTTGTGTATGGGTATCCAGTGTATGTGGGTGGGTACTTCGACAACGCCTATTTGGCCGAACCGGCGCCGCAACAGCTTTCGAGTAGCACGGTGATTGATCCTTCGCGGCCCGCCCCGGCGAGCATCGACGACTTCGGCTCCGATGACGCTCCGGACCCCACTACCCCTACCGCCGCCGCTGCCGAGAGCCAGCCGGTGGAGGAGCCGGCTTCAACCGCTGAGCCTTCCCATTACCTGATCGCGTTCAAGGACCACAGCGTGTATTCGGCGGTGGCGTATTGGGTGGATGGCGACACCCTGCACTACTTCACGTCGGGGAATACTCACAACCAGGTGTCGCTCGCGCTGATCGACCGCGATTTGACTGAGCGGTTGAACAAAGAGTCGGGCCTCGAGGTTAAGCTTCCGTAGGGTCGCAGGGCATGCCTGGGCCCCTGATTTGATCGAGAAGTTGAAAATCGAGAAAAAATCGAGAACTTGAAGTTGACTAAACTCTGTGATGTGTGGTATGGTACTCACCCGGGAGGTAGAGATGCTCCGTATAGTCGGTGCGGTGGTGATCTGGCTGTTTCTTGGCTCGCCCGTCCGGGCGGGGATGGTTGGCGATCAGGTGTCCTTGACCTGGTTTTTGCCCGATCTCTCCACTATCTACCTAGGCCCCGCGACGGCTACAGTGGGCGCCGGTGTCGAGTTTCCAGCAAGCACGTTTCCGAGCAATCCGGCTGTCAGTGTGGATCTCACCGACACGACGATCACCTTCACCGGCGGATACCAGAGCACTTTCAACGCGGCGGCGTTCAATGGTTTTGGCATTTCAGATCTGACGCACCAGAATTTCAGTGCGGTATCGATCTTATCCGCGACAAACGATTGGGTTGGCTTCAGTTCCAGTCGCGTGAGTTTCGATGCCGGACACGTCTACGTGAACTTCGCCAGTTTGCCGCTTTCTACCAGCGATCAACTCGTCCTTCAAGTCACACAGAACTCGGTGCCGGAGCCCGGGACCTTCGCGTTGCTGCTTTCCGGGCTGATTATCGCCTTCTTGTGGCGGTTACGGAAGAACTTCGCCCTGTAGAACTTGAAGCTACGACCAAGGGTTTGTGACCGCACTCTTGATCCTCCGAAGCCGAGGTTGTTCTTTGGGAATGCTCTATCCGGTCGCCACTGCCAGCACGTCGATCGGCCGTACCATCCTTCCGGACAACTGCCGAGTCGGCTGGTTCTCGGCCAGCATCAGGCGGTAGTGCCGCGCGTACTTGACCAGCCTGCCATCGGTCTTCACCAGCCGCTGCTGCAAGCTGGTCCGCGACCAGAGAGCCATTCTGGCAGCGGGAATCGTGCAATTACTGGGGGCCCCCCTACTCCCACTCGATAGTGCCGGGCGGCTTGTGGGTAAGGTCGTAGAAAACCCCGGCGATGCCATCCACCGCCAAGACCTCCGCGCACATCTTCCGCAGCAGATCCTCTTCCATGGTGACGGATTGGGCGGTCATGCCGTCCACCGAGTCCACCGGGCGCAGGACGATGGAATCGGGGGCTTCGGCCGTCCCCAGCGGGATCAGAATTACAGGGAACTGCCAGACGCGGCGGTCGTAATTGCTTTCGTGGGACAACCGGCGCACGATGGCGTCGGCGCGCCGCAGGCGGGCTATCCGCTCCGGGCTGAGCGAGCAGGCGCGGACCCGCATTTGGGCGAGCGGAACGCGCGTCTCCACGCTGGCGAGGACGCGATTGATGCCCGAGACTCGGTTGATCAGGGCGGTGGCGCGGGCGTGGTCCAGCGAATCGATCGCCAGCACCGGGGCGTAGCTTCGGGAATCGCCCTGCACACCAACCGAATGCACGGGGATGACGATCCCATCCGGCGTGGCCCGCACCGGCGCGTCGCATTCCGAGCAGAGACAGCGGATTGCCAGGCCGGGGCCGGGGAACGGATGGCGGTCCAACAGTTCGGCGGCGAGGCCCAGTTCGCGGCCGATTTCGCGGACCTCGTCCTTGTAGAACGATTTCAGCGGTTCCACAATGCGGCCGGATTGGATGAGCGCCTGAATGCCGGCCACGCGGTTGTGATGCGTCTTGATGACGGCGGCCTTTTCGGCGCCGCCGGATTCGATGGTGTCGGGGTAGATGGTGCCCTGGCCGAGAATCCAGTGCTCGTCCATCAGGCGGCGCGACTGGATGACGCGCTCCTGCACGCGCACGAATTCTTCGCCGATGATGTGGCGCTTCTGTTCGGGATCGGTGACGCCCTCCAGCGCGCCCAGGAACCGCTCTTCGGCGTGCTCCACCGCGAGGCCCGCCATGCGCCCGGCAAAATCAGTTTCTCCCTCGCGCATCAGACCGGTATCGACGTACACGCCGCGCACACGGTCATGGCCCAGCGCGCGCGTCGCCAGGGTGAACGCCACGCTGGAATCCACCCCGCCGCTGACGAAGAAAAACACGCTGCGATCGCCCACGCACTCGCGGATCTCCTGCTCGAGCATGGGCACCCGGTGGCGGGGATTCCAATCTTTCCGGCAGCCGCAGACGCGGAAGAGAAAGTTGGCGAGGTATTCTTTGCCGCGGGCCGTATGAACCACCTCGGGGTGAAACTGCAGGCCGTAGAGTTTTCGTTGGGGGGCCGCCATGGCCGCAATGGCGCACGTCTCGGTGCGGCCGGCCGCCGAAAAGCCCTCGGGGAGAACGCCCACTACATCGCGGTGGCTCATCCAGATTTGCTGGCGGCCGCCGAGCCCGGCGAAGAGCGGGTCGGTGGTCTCGTCGAGATCCAGGGTGGCGAGTCCATACTCGCCTTTCTCGCCCTTGCGAACCTGGCCGCCGAGCAGGTGCGCCATGAGCTGCTGCCCATAACAAATCCCCAACACGGCCTGTCCGTGGGCAAAGATGGCGGCGTCCACGGTGGGGCTGCCGGGGTCGTAAACGCTCGAAGGGCCGCCGGAGATGATGATGCCCCTCGCAAAGGCGATGGCCGGAGCCGGGGTCTCACTGGGCCGGACTTCGGCGTAGACGCCGAGATCCCGGACTTTTCGCGCGATCAGATGACAGTACTGCCCGCCCGCATCCAGGACAACGATCTGTGGAGTGGGATTCAAACTTCGATGGTAACAGTAGCGCCGGCGCTACACGCTACCGGCGAGCGGCAGCGCGCTGCGCGTTCATGCGCTCGACGATGATCTTCTTCGTGCTCTCCAGCAGCGCATTGGCCTTGGGCATGGCGTCGACGGCCTTGGCGACTTCCGGATCGGTCTGGGCGAAGATCCGGTCGCTCTCGTCGAC
>JBEKSR010000078.1:0-23346 GCA_049516835.1 Bryobacteraceae bacterium
GCTCGACACCAGTTGAAGCGGATGGCGCCACCCAACATCCACGACCAACCGTCGCGCACACCCGCGCAGACGCACCCGTGTGCCCAGACTCAACCCCGTCCCCGAGACTGAGGGATTACCTTCGACTGGTATTGCTGTGCCAGCCTGGAGTCCTGTTCGCTCTTGCGCAGGAAACAGTTGCCGGCCGCCAGGGCTTCCATATTCGTGCCCATGAAGCAGTGAAACGCGTCTTGTAGAGTGCACACAATAGGCTCGCCGCGAACGTTGAAGCTGGTACTGACAATTACGGGACAACCGGCGCGCTCGTAGAACCTCTGAAGCAGGGCGTAGTATCGGGCGTTGGTGGTCCGGTGAGCGGTCTGGATGCGAGCGGACTAGTCCACGTGCGTCACCGCGGGAATGTCTGACCGGGCTGACGAGGCGGTTCAGCAGGCTTCCTTCAGCGGGCCGGTGCGGCCACCAAAGCGACGTCCTCGATGACGACTTGCGATGCCACAGCGCCCTTGGCAGTGTTGCGGACCATCACGGAAGTGGCTGTCTCGGGAAGCGGCACCGGCAGGTAGATGTCCGTCATCTCCGGCCCGGCGTCGACGAACTTCTCGACCTGGTAGCCCTTGAGCTCCCGGTCCAAAACTCCAAGCCCGACTTGTCCATTCAGCACGCGAGCTCGGATCAGGACAAAAAGGTCGCCGTGCGGCCCGGACGGGATGTGCAGCGGAATGTCGGCCCCGCTGGACCACTGCAGCGGGACCATGGTGATTTTGGCGGGGCGTCCCGGTTCGAGCGAAACTCCGTCCAGGGCCCGTTCGATGGCCTCCAGGAAAAGACCTCCAGCGATGCGTTCTCCCAGCCCAACCGGGACGGGGCAGTGCGTTGACATCTCGGTGACGGCCATCGACATGGGCTTCGGCAGGTGTGCGGCATCGTTGCGATGCGGAAGTTGGCCGGACTCAATCAGGCGGCGGATAATCGGCACAAGCTGCTGAAACACGATCCATGCCTTTACCCGCTCCCCGACTTCGGTCATGTGGATGGCGTCGATGAACAGATCGGGGTCTTGTGGAATCTCGCTGGCGACGTCCAGGAAAGGGATCTTGCGGGAGGCGGCATAATTTCGGAAAACGCGGTTTTGGAAATCGCTCAAACGGCGAATGTCGGCATAGCGAAGCGGCCACAAGGCGGTATTCAACTGTTCGTAGATGAGCTCGTGCCGGGTGGGGGAAAGCGGCGCGCCGCTGGGAGTGAACCATTCGAACGAGCAGACCGCCAGAGACCCGCCGATCGAATTCAGGTCCGCCCGAATCGCGTCGAGATCCTTCACCATCGCGGGCAAATCGAGCGGCAAGTACGGGCTGTCGGGATTGGGGTTGTTCTTATCCACCTCACCCGGCCATTGCAGACGATAGTAGGGCTTACGCGGTTCGCCCACTGTGCTGAACCCGTTCAGGGCGCGGTCCAGCAGGTCGCCGATAGCGAAGTGCGTCCGCACAAACTCGGGCAGCTTATGTTGCACCACCGGATCGTGCGCGTCGATGGCAGTCCGGGGAGGAATGATCGGCCGCACCAACAGATTCGCCGAAGTGAATTGGTTCGCGCCTTCGTAGTACACGGCCAGATCCGGATCGAGGGGCAGCAGTTCTTCCCGCAGAATGGCGGCGATATCGCCCGAGTTCACGCCTTCGCGGCCGCCATTCAGCGCCTCGAAACGGACGTCGTAGTGGTTGGCCTCCGCGAAGCGGTTCAACCAGTGTTCCACGTACTCCGGATAAGAGAATGCGAACTAGTGGAAACTGCCGGTGGTGGAAGCGCCGAGAAAGGCAATCCGAATTGTCTTGGCCGGCTTGACCAGAGAGATCGGATGGCCGCGCAGGCCGAACTGGTTCGTCACCAACCCCGACGGAAGCGTTTGATTGGCGGGAAAACGAATACCCGGATGGATGGACACGGATTCGGGAGTAAAAGCCAGCAGCGTCTCGGGGAAGTTTCGGAACAGGCCGGCGGGATTGCACCGGTCTCGCTTCACCAGATAGCTGTTCCAGACATATTCCGCCTGAGAGGCGAAGATACCGCGGCGCCCGAAATCCCGATAGCGGGCGGTAATGGCGGGGCTGGGCGACGTCCGGTTCGGCAAGGGCGGAGGATCCTCGGCAAACCAACGCTGGTCCAGGCTGCCGGCCCCGCTAAGCCCGCGGATGTAACGCGCGGCATCGGCTACGTTCAGGGGCTTGGCGGGCACGCTCGCCGGTTGCGCCGCGTGGTGGGGTCCGTAGCCGGTAAACCACCGCAGCCCGGCTTCCCAAAGCAGCAATCCCACCAGGGTGGAAACGACAACCACGAGCAGGTCTTTGGCGCGCATAGGCTTCCGCAAAAGGACCGTTGGCGGGCCGTTTGAATCTCTCAGTTTCGCACCTCGCGGGCGGCCCGCCAAGACGCAGCCTAATACTTCGCCAACTCCTCGAAATCCACGTTCCCGCCGGAAAGCACCACACCGATGGTCCGGATGCCGGCGGGCAGCTTCCGGAAGAGCACCGCCGCGGCGGGCACTGCGCCGCTGGGTTCCACCAGTATCTTCAGACGCAGCAGCAGGAACTTTACCGCCGAGCGGATCTCGCCGTCGCTCACCAGCACCACGCGCTCCACCAGCTTCTGCATCACCGGGAAGGTCAGTTGCCCGGGCCTGGGCGCGCGCAAGCCATCCGCGATGGTCTCGGGATGGGCCACCGTCACCAGCTCGCCCGCCTGCATGGAAAGAAAAGTGTCGTTGGCGCCTTCCGGCTCGGCGCCGAACACCCGGATGGCGGGGTCGATCGCCTTGGCGATGGTGGCGCATCCCGAAAGTAGCCCGCCGCCGCCCACCGGCGCGATCAGAGCATCCAGCGGGCCGGTTTCCTCGAGCAGCTCCAACGCCGCGGTGCCTTGCCCGGCCATGATCATGGCGTGGTCGAACGGCGGCACGAGCGTGGCGCCCGTCTCCGCCACGATCCGCGACGCGATCTCTTCCCGGCTCTCCGTGAAGCGGTTGTAGGTGACGATGGCGGCCCCTCGGGAACGGGTGGCTTCCATCTTCGAGCGCGGCGCGTCCTCGGGCATTACGATGGTGGCCCGGGCCCCTACGTGCCTGGCCGCAATGGCCACGGCCTGGGCATGGTTCCCCGAGGAATAGGTCACGATTCCGCGCGCCAGCGCGCTCTCGGGCAGCGACAAAATCAGGTTCGCGGCGCCGCGAATCTTGAACGCTCCACCGCGCTGGAAGTTCTCACACTTGAAGAACGCGCGAACGCCCGCTTCAGTGTCGAATCCCGTCGAAGTAAACACCGGCGTCCGCCGCGCAAGCGGCCGAATCCGCTCCGCCGCCGCGCGCACATCGTCCGCTTGGATTGCCAGGTCCATGGCTTTGAGTCTAGCCAATTCATGCCGCGAATTGGCCGAGATCCGGAACGGCCCGCCTGAAGGGCTAGGATGCTTCCCGCTCCAGACCCAGTTTCACTTTCCCATCGGGAAACACGGCGTACATTTCCAGCCGGCCTCCCATCGCTTCAACGAAGTTCTCGAGCGTACTGAGGTAGACATCCGTGCGTTGCTCCAGTTGCGAAACCGCCGCTTGCGTCATATCGAGGGTCTTCGCGAGTTGTTGCTGCGTCAGGTGGCGGGCGGCGCGCAGTTCGTGCAGCGGCATCTCTTTGAGATCCTGGTCGGCGAGGCGTCGGGCTTCGGCCCGAGCTTCCGGCGACATCTTCGCCCGGAGTTCACTGAACTTTGTCGTCTTTGGCATCGTCTTCCTCCTTGATCCCGGCAAGGTAGTTGTCGTAGAGCTGATCCGCCAGCGGCACGTTTCTCTCGTACCAGCGGTCATCGCCGGTCTTGTCGCCACCTAGCAGCAGAATCGCTACGCGGCGAGGGTCGAAAACGTAGAGCACCCGGTAGGGTCGCCCCTGGTGTTGCACGCGCAGTTCACGCATAGCGGCATGGCGCGAACCGTTTACCCTGCCACTGTACGGAAACGGGAGATGGGGGCCGCGCTCCTCCAGCAGCAGGACCGAGCGCTCGACCGATATGCGCTCGGCTTCGGTGAGATCGCCCCACCAGGCCTTGAATTCATCCGTGGCCTCGACCTCCCACGCCACAGTCAGATTATAACGCAAAGCTAATATAAGTCCAAAGTTATACCCATGCCCGGAAACGTCTGGAACGCGGCCCCGGCCGCCTTCCCCCCGCTATCGCGGTGCAGGTCCTTCGTCCACGAGCAGGCATACCCGCCGATCAAGCACGAGTACAAGAACTGATGGCGTTGCGGAACTTCTTCGACGCGCGGAGATCGGCGGCGGGTTGGTCGTGACGCTTCGCGGCGGCCGGACGGTCGAAATGTCGCGGCGGCAATCGGAGCGGTTGCGGGAGATTCTCAGCCTCTGAGAAGGTTGACAGGCGAAAGCGCCTGTCCCACGTGCTTCCCTCAGTGGCCCTTGCCGTGCAACGATGTAAGAGAGTCACATCTGGAGGGCCACTATGGCCAAAGGTTTTGTTGCCATTACCGTGGAGCGCTGCAAGGGGTGCGGGTTTTGCGTCGAGTTCTGCCCCACCCACGTTCTGGCTCTTTCTTCCGCCTTCAATTCAACGGGATACCATCCGCCGCACGTCGTAGATGCCGAGAAATGCAGTGGTTGCGATCTCTGCGGTATGTACTGCCCGGATTTCGCCATCTTCGGAGCACGTTATGCACGCTGATCCTAAAGGAGTTCTCACGGGTGTCCATTTTCTCGACGGCGACCATTCCTGCTGTGAGGGAGCTCTAGCTGCCGGTGCGCGATTTGCCGCAGGTTACCCCATTACCCCCTCCACCGAGGTGGTCGAGCGATTTGCCTCTAGAATCCCCACCGTGGGTGGCATCTTCATCCAGATGGAGGACGAATTGGCCGCTTCCATCGCCATCCAGGGCGCCGTGTGGGCAGGCGCTAAGGCCTTCACCGTCACTTCCGGACCCGGTTTCTCGCTCATGATGGAGCACATCGGCCTGGCTGCCATGACCGAAACCCCTTGCGTGTTCGTCAACGTGCAGCGCGGCGGCCCCTCCACTGGCCTTCCCACCCTGCCCGGCCAGGCGGACATGATGCAAGCCAGGTGGGGATCCCACGGCGACTACGGAATCATCGCGCTGTGCCCCAACTCCCCGCAGGAATGCTTCGACCTCACCATCCAGGCCTTCAATCTCTCCGAAGAGTTTCGCGTCCCGGTGATGATGATGATGGATGAGTGCGTCGGCCACATGACGGAAAAGGTGGTCATTCCCGAGCCTGACACGATCGAGATTACGCCGCGCCGCTACACCAAGCTTCCGCCGGAGGAGTACCGGCCGTTCGAGCCGCGGGAGGACCTGGTCCCCGACATGGTGCGCGCGGGCGAAGGCTACCGGTTCCATGTCACCGGCCTGACGCACGACGAACGCGGTTACCCCGACATGGGCGTGGCAGCGCAGGACCGCCTGGTGAGACGCCTGCTGGCCAAGTTGAAACCGCTCAGTAATGGCCGCTCCCTGTGCGAAACCGAAAATCTGGAGGACGCCGACGTGGTGGTGGTCTCTTATGGCATCACCTCGCGCGTGGCCCAACGCGCCATCCAGCTTGCGCGCTCGCGCGGCATTCGCGCCGGCAAGTTCCGCCTGATCACGGCGTGGCCGTTCCCCACCGAACGCATCCGCGAGTTGGCCGGCCGTGTGAAGGCCTTCGTGGTGCCCGAGCTGAACCTCGGCCAGATGGTCCTCGAAGTGGAACGCGCGGCTGCGGGCCAGGCCAGGGTGATCCCCGTCAGCCACGCGGGAGGCACCGTGCACAATCCCGACACCATTCTCAATGCCATTGTGGAGGCGGCCCGATGACCCCAACGACGACTCTCGAAATCCCCGATGGCGCCCAAAACCCCGTCGAGCCGTTTCTCCGGATGGACCGGATGCCGCACATCTGGTGCCCCGCCTGCGGCATCGGCACCACCGTCAACTGCTTCACCCGCGCGCTGCTCGATTCCAAGGTGAACCTCGACAAGGTGGCGATAGTCTCGGGGATCGGCTGCACCGGCCGCGTGGCCGGGTACGCGCGCCTGGATTCCTTCCACACCACCCACGGGCGCGCCATCCCCTTCGCCACCGGATTGAAACTCGCCAATCCCGAGCTTCAGGTGGTGGTTTACTCCGGCGACGGCGACTTGTTTGCCATCGGCGGCAACCACTTCATCCACGCCGCGCGCCGCAACATGGACCTCAAGGTGATCTGCGTGAACAACATGACTTACGCCATGACCGGCGGACAATCGGCCCCCACCACCCCCGCGCAGGCCATCAGCGCCACCTCGCCGTATGGCGTTTTCGAGCCGACCTTCAACCTGGTGGCGCTGGCCGAAGCCGCCGGCGCCTCCTACGTGGCGCGCTGGACCACCTATCACGTCAAGCAGCTTAGCCGTTCCATGGAAGAGGTGCTCAAGAAAACGGGTTTCTGCTTTATCGAAGTGCTTTCACCCTGCCCCACGCTCTACCAGCGCCGCAACAAAATGGGAGACGGCCTCGACGCCATGAAGTACTACAAGCAAGCCAGCAAGATTCGAAACGGCGCGCCTACCGGCGAGTGTACCCTTTCGAAGAGCGGCGAAATCGTAGTCGGAAAGTTCGTGGACCGCGACCGCCCCGATTATCTCGAGTTGCTCCGCGCGCAGATGACCGAGTCGCTGGGCGAGCGCTACGCGGAACCGGAGGCCACATGCAGTTGTTAACCGAGATTCGGATTGGTGGATTCGGCGGCCAGGGCGTGATCCTCGCGGCCGCCGTCATCGGCAAGGCCGCGGCCATCTACCAGGGCGGCTACGCCACCATGACCCAGGCCTTCGGTCCCGAGGCGCGCGGCGGCTCTTCGAGCGCGCAGGTGATCCTCTCGACCGAGCCTATTCTCTACCCCTACGTCACCCACCCCGACGTTCTGGTGGTGATGTCGCAGGAAGCCTACACGCGCTTCGCGCCCCAGTTGAAGCCGGGCGGCATTCTCATCGCCGAGCAGGAGCTGGTTCACATCGACAAGATGCCCGGCGGCATCCGCGTCTACGGGGTTCCCGCCACGCGCCTGGCCGAAGAGCTGGGGCGCAAGGTGGTGCTGAACATCGTGATGGTGGGCTTCTTCGGCGCGGTGACCAACCTGCTCGATCCGGATGCGCTGCGCAAAGCCGTGGCCGATTCCGTGCCGCCGGCCATGCAGAAGCTGAACCTTCAGGCGTTCGATAAAGGCTTCGAATACGGCACGACGCTGATCCACACGCTGGCGGAGAAGGGCGAGGTGGGAGAGCCGGTTTCCCTGGAAGCGGAGTCGTAGAACGGGGACGGCGCAACGGAGCTGCCGCGGGGTCCTCATCGCGTAGCGCCGGCGGTCTTTGCCGCCGGTGGGGTTGTCCGGCTATGCTTATCGAAAAGAGCACCCGCAAGGGCAAGGAGTCGGAGATGCTTGCCGACGTAAGGGCTTACGACGCGGCCAAGGGCCGCCTCGAACGTGGCGAAGACGAACTGATACCGCTTGAGATTACCGAGCGCCGCCTCGCCGGGGAGAGCCCGGTTAGAATCTGGCGCGATCATCGCGCACTCACGCAGGAGGCGCTTGCCAAAGTGTCCAAAGTTTCCCGCGCCATGATCGCGGCAATTGAGGCCGGGCATAAGACCGGAGGCATTGCCACGCTGAAGAAGCTCGCCCCTGCGCTGAACGTCGATCTCGAAAACCTGGCCTGAAGTCATTGCGTCCGCCTCCATCCGTAGTGGTCCTTCCCGGAAATTCCACGGAGCTGGGGCTTGTGTTTCTTCAAGCGGATGCACTGCGCGGTCGCAGTGCCGTACGCATTGGTCAGCCCGTTGGCGGTCGTATGGTCCGGAAACTGGATCTCGCAATGTCCGGCAACCCGATGACCCTGAGCTTCGGCCCCGAGGCGCGCGGCGGCTCTTCGAGCGCGCAGGTGATTTCTCTCCACCGAGCCCATTCTCTACCCGTACGTCGCCCACCCTGACGTCCTGGTGGTGATGTCGCAGGAAGCCTACACGCGCTTCGCACCGCAGTTGAAGCCGGGTGGCATTCTCATCGCCGAGCAGGAGCTGGTTCACATCGACAAGATGCCCAGCGGCATCCGGGTCTACGGGGTTCCAGCTACGCGCCTGGCCGAAGAACTGGGGCGCTAGGTGGTGCTGAACATCCTGATGGTGGGCTTCTTCGGCGCGGTGACCAACCTGCTGGACCCGGATGCGCTGCGCAAGGCCGTGGCCGATTCCGTGCCGCCGGCGACGCAGAAGCTGAAACTTCAGGCGTTCGATAAAGGCTTCGAATACGGCGCGATGCTGGTCCACACGCTGGCGGAAAACGGCGAAGAGGGCCACCCCGTTTCCATGGAGACGGAGTCGTAGAACCCGGCCCCCCAAAGGCGTTATACTACTCCCATATACTTGCATTGGCGAGGAATCGGTGATCGTATACCTCACACAGGGGATGCGGTAGAATTCCCGGCACTATGGTAGGAGAGTCCAATCCCGCTAGCCCTCAGCGAATACACAATCTGCTCCCTTTGTGCGCGCTCATTTTGCTCGGATTATGGCTCTTGGCATCGCTGTTGTTTAACGTCCCCCATCCACCAGTCGGCCTCTATATTGGGGTTCTGGCGTTCGTGGCGGGAATCGTGACTATTTGGCCACCAGACAACGCACGGGCTAAGGCAGGATGGTTCCTGGTCTTCGGGGGATTTCTTGTTCTTGAGATTACAACACTGTACAAGCAGCACGCAGAAGACGTGAGGACCGCCGACAAAAACAGAGCCGATGAAGATGACAGGTTTGCTAAAGTTCTGAAGAACCAGCAAGACAACTTTGCTGAAGTTCTAAGAAAGAACCAAGAACAATTTCATGGTACTGTATCTCGGGTTGATCACCTGGCTGGCCTTGCGCAGGAAAGCCTCGCCAATATTACCGGGGAGGATTCCTTTCCGTATATTGTCCCTCAGCCCACAGATCCCGTCAGGCTATACATATGGAATCGCGGGGAGCATATTTTAAACGGCGTGACAGTTATTATCAGGCCAACAGACGACTATACTAATGGTCTTCCTTTCCGGCCAGAACTACAGGTAGGAACTTTGCATCCAGGATGGGGAAAACAGATTAATAACTTTGTGATACAGCCTAATCTTAACTCCGACAAAGATGATATCTACCTGATTGAGATGTATACACAGAGCGACACGTTTGATGAGGTGCTGCACTTTAAGAAGAGTAAGCGCCCCGGCCAGTTATGGGCCTATAAGATGTGGGTCATTAGGCGCAGCTTCTATAATCCGGAGAAACACCGCGAAGAACGGTCTGGAGCCGTTGTCATGGATCGATCTAAGTGGTCTGATGAGTAAAAGGTACGATTTAGGCGCGACACTTGTTCCACCTGGAAGTAGTCAAGGGTTTGAAGAAACACATCGGCGAGATGGAATCGAAGCCAAAGATACCTGTCAGCAAGGGGGCCACTAGGTGGATCTTAGTGGATTAGGTACTGTGTGTAAAAGATATAATCACGGAGGATTGCCCCAATGAGCAGGGCAGTGGCGACTACTCTGCACCAAAACTGGCATGCCGACCCGCAGGCCGAACTGGCGCATAAGTGCCTGTATTACATGTCCCTCATGCGCGAGGTCGAAGACCGCATCGAGCGCAAGCTCTACCGCCAGGGCAAGATCGTGGGCGGCGTGTACGTGGGACGCGGGCAGGAAGCTATCCCCGTGGGCACCGCGCTGGTGGCCGAGCCGGGCGACGTTCTCTTCCCTTCCCACCGCGACATGGCCGTGTTTCTCATCCGCGGCGTGACTCCCGGCCGCATTTTCGCGCAGTACATGGGGCGCGCCGGCGGCGTCACCGGCGGCCGCGACGCCAACATGCACATGGGCGATTTGAACCGCAACATCGTTTCCATCATCAGCGCCCTGGCGGCCACCGTTCCGGTGGCGGCGGGCGCCGCTCTGGCGCTCGGCTATCAGGGCTCGAACGGCGTGGTCTTTTCCTATTTCGGCGAAGGCGCCACCAGCCGCGGCGACTGGCACGAGGGCGTGAACTTCGCCACCGTGCAGAAGCTGCCGGTGGTGTTCATCTGCATCAACAACCAGTACGCCTACTCGACGCCGCTCGGGCTGCAAATGGCCTGCGCCAACGTGGCCGACCGCGGCCCGGGCTACAACATGCCCGCCGAAATCGTGGACGGCAACGACGTGCTGGCGGTTTACGAGGCCACCCGGCGCGCCGTCGATCATGCGCGTTCGGGTAACGGACCCTATCTTCTCGAGTGCAAGACTTTCCGCATGACGGGCCACTCCGCGCACGACGCCGCCCACTACGTCCCCAAAGACCTCTTCGAGGAGTGGAGCAAGCTCGACCCCATCACCCGTTTCGAAGCCCGCACGTTGGCTGAAGGCTGGGGCACCCAGGCCGAGATCGACGAGCTTCACGCCGCCGTTCATCGAGAGGTCGACGAAGGCGTGGCGTGGGCCGACGAGAGCCCCTATCCCGACCCCGCAACCCTGCTCGACGGCGTGTACGAGAGTTACTAACCATGTCCACTACCTACCTGGAAGCCATCCGCGAAGGGCTGTGGGAAGAGATGGAGCGCGATCCCAACGTGTTCCTGATCGGCGAGGACATCGGCGCATACGGCGGCGCGTTCAAAGTGACCGCGGGCTTCTTCGAACGCTTCGGCGCGCGCCGCGTGGTGGATACGCCCATCTCCGAGGCGGCCATCGTGGGCGCGGCCATCGGCGCCGCGCTCATGGGGCTTCGCCCGGTGGCCGAAATGCAGTTCGCCGATTTCATTTCCTGCGGTTTCGACCAGATCGTGAATTTCGCCGCCAAGTGCCGCTACCGCTGGAACGCCAGCGTCCCCATGGTGGTGCGCGCACCTTCCGGCGGCGGCGTTCACGGCGGCCCTTTTCACTCGCAGAACCCCGAGATGTGGTTCGTGCGGACTCCCGGCTTAAAGGTAGTTGCCCCGGCCACGGCGTACGATGCCAAGGGCCTCATCAAATCGGCCATCCGCGACAACGACCCGGTGCTTTTCTTCGAGCACAAGGCGCTGTACCGCCGCATCAAGGAGGACCTGCCCTCCGAGGAATACACCGTGCCCATCGGCAAAGCCAAGGTAGTGCGCGAAGGCAAGGACCTGACCATCGTCACTTACGGCGCCATGGTCTGGGTGGCGCTCGAAGCCGCCGCCACGCTGGCCGAGGAGGGCGCGTCGGTCGAAGTGGTGGACCTGCGGACGCTGCTGCCGCTGGACCGCGAAACGGTCTGCCAAAGCGTCCGGAAAACGTCGAAGGTTCTGCTGCTACACGAGGACACGCGCACCGGCGGCATGGCGGGCGAGCTGGCCGCCAGTATCGGCGAGAGCGTGTTCGAACACCTGGACGCGCCCATCGTGCGGGTGACCGCGCCCGATACCCCGGTCCCCTATAGCCCGCCGTTGGAGGATGCGTTCCTGCCCAATGCCGAAAAAGTCATTGCGAAGGCTCGCTGGCTGTTTCGCTATTGAGCTACTGTTCGCGGCCGGCCTTCTGGCGGCCGATTCCGATTACCAGGCCGGAACCGCCGCCACCGGCAAGGTGAAGGCGCTGGCGCTTGAAGACCGCCGCGGCACTCGCGCCGTCTTCGCCACCGTCGAGTTCCGCGTACCGCAATCTCTCTCCGATTTCATCGCCGCCCAAGTGCTGAAAGCCTACGGCGTGGACCGCGCCGGCCTCTTGCTCCACTCGGCAGGGCAAGGCGAGCCTGCCCCCGACGATGCCGTAACCGTGATCGGCGCAGCCCTGGGCGCCCTCGAGCCGGCCGTGCTGCGGTCGAGCGGCGGAATGGTCTCCATCACCGCGCCCGACGGCCGTTGCCGCGCCACGCTGGCGGCCAATGGCGCGGTGGCATTCGACCGGTGCGGCCCAGGAGAACCCGTGCGCGCGCCCATTCGCGCCGCGTTCCAGATGGTTGATCCAGCGCACGCACTCCAGCCGCGCGCCGAGCCCGTCCGCTCCAGCTCCGTGCAGGCCGTCGCGCTGGGCCAGCAGTTCGTCGTGCTGGCCGTGGAGGGCGAGCGGGACGACGCCCGGGTATCGGCCGCCGTCCGCCAGGTGCTGGCGCGCGTGGGCCGCAAGTAGACCGCAAAGCCTGCAGCCTGTTATGGTGGTTGTGCTTTTCCCCGATACACGAGGGACGTCAGAAATGAGCACCAATCGACACCTTGGGCCTTGTGCAGGCGTAGTCCTGGTAGGCCTCGCGGGAGCGGCCTACTCACAGCCCCCCAGCGGCGCATCGCCCGCTTCCATAGCACCCACCAGTATGGCCCGCATCGGCACGGTCGATGAACGCTTTCAGTCGTTCAATATCGAAATGGTTGAGGTCACCGGCGGTAGATTCTGGAAGCCCTATGGCAAGGAGGTCGACGCTCTTCTCCAAGCGCAGCCATCCGCCGGTCCGGTTGGCATAGATCCGGCCCTGTATCAACAACGGCCGCCCATAGATCTCACCAACCCCCGGCTCCGCAAGCTGGCCGCCGCGCTGGGACCTGCTTATGTTCGGGTCAGCGGCACATGGGCCAACTTCACTTACTTTCACAATTCAGAGGATCGAGCCCCGGCAAATCCGCCTGCGGGCTTCAACGGAGTGTTGACCCGCCGCCAATGGAAGGGCGTGGCGGACTTTTCGCGCGCGGTCGGCGCCCGCATCGTCACTTCCTTTGCCATCAGCGCGGGCACCCGCGATGCTGCCGGCGTCTGGACTCCGGCACAGGCGCGCCAGTTCCTCGCTTATACCAAATCCATCGGCGGCAGCATCGCCGCTGCCGAATACATGAACGAACCCACCTTTGCGGAAGTGGGCGGTGCACCAAAGGGCTACAATGCCGCGGCCTATGCGCGCGATATCGCCGTCTTCCGGGCATTCGTCAAAGAGGCTGCTCCCGGCATGTTGATTCTTGGTCCCGGTTCCGTCGGTGAGGGAATTTCGCTTGTGCCGGCAGGCATGGCGAAGGGCCAGCTCAAGACCGAGGATCTGCTCGCCGCCGCGGGTCCGGCCTTCGATGCCTTCTCTTACCATTTCTATGGAACCGTTTCCAAACGGTGTGCGGGCATGGCTCCAGGAGCAGGGACGACCCCTGAAGACGCGCTCTCCGAACAGTGGCTTGCGCGCACCGGCCGCGTCGAGGCATTCTACGCCGGTCTCCGCGATCGATTCGCTCCCGGCAAACCGCTCTGGGTCACCGAAACCGCGGACGCAGCCTGCGGCGGTAAACCATGGGGCTCGACGTTTCTCGATAGCTTCCGCTATCTCGATCAGCTTGGACGCCTGGCCAGGAGCGGTGTCCAGGTCGTCGCCCACAACACGCTGGCCTCCAGCGACTATGGCTTGCTCGACGAGAATACGCTGACCCCGCGGCCCAATTACTGGTCAGCTCTGCTTTGGCGCAGGCTCATGGGTCCGGCCGTGCTCAATCCGGGTCCTTCGCCCGCGCCCGCCTTGCATCTCTATGCCCACTGTTTGCGCGGCCGCTCCGGGGGCGTAGCGCTGTTGGCGATCAATACCGGCCGGACCGCATCGCAATCGCTCGAACTTCCCACCGAGTCAGACCGCTACACCCTGACCGCCCGGAATCTGGAAGACACGCGGGTTGATCTGAACGGGAATGAACTCCGATTAGGCGCCAACGACGAGTTGCCGCGGCTTGCAGGCGTGCCCACACAGCCCGGCCGCGTCGCACTCGCACCCGCAAGCATTACATTCCTGGCGATATCGAACGCCAACAACGGCAATTGCCGATAGCGCAAACGCCCGGAAAGCGTACGGAAGGTGCGTTCTGGACGCGTAGTCGCTAGCCCGGTCCGCCAGCTTCTGGCCCGCATGGGCCGCAAATAGAGACACTGTGAAGCCGATCAAAATCCCAGACCCATGAGGATCTCCACTTGGTTCTGGGTCGGCAAAAAGCTAATGGAAGTCCATCGTGTGTATCGAAGCTCCGGCGTAATCTTTAGGTGACCAACGCTCAGCAGGAGCATACCGACTCCCGACGCCATCCCGCCCTGCGTGAGTGGCTGGTCTATTCGATAGCGAGAGACGAAGTAGGGTGGATTGAGACCGTAAGCAAATGTCTCAACAGAGGCGTCGAATCCCTCTATGCGCCGGAATGTCCCGCCGAGCGCTGCGAAAGGGTGAAACCGCCGGTTCCAGCGGTGTTCTAGCAGCATTGGAAATTCCCAGCTATTCGCGGCAAGGCGAGTGATCTTGCCGAATGACGGGCTAAAAAACGCATTCTGCGTTGTGTCGGTCCGTTTGTAGAGTGCATCTACTTCCACATACAGTCCGAATGGAACACGTACCTCGAATGAGCCTCCCACCGTGTACCGGCGTGTAGAAAGGGACCAAGGTCCGTCTCCCGAAATACGACTGTCTATCTCCGCCGAACGATTCGCGTCCGAAAGCGGTGTACCACCCTTCACGCCGAAAAAGAAGCGTTGGCCGTTCGCTTCGCAACAAAGCAGGAGTACCGCTGCCAGTGCAAAAGAGATCTTCATTTGAGACTCCGGCCGTGCCGCCTCAGTTCTAAGACCCGCGCAGCCGTCTGTTCAACTACACCACGGAACGGCTTCGCGCGCGCCAGCCCGCAAATAGGCTATCATTCCTTCATTGAGACCGCTCCGGTTGCTCCTTCTCTGGGGTCTCGCGCTGGTTCTGCCGCCGGTTCAGGCGCAGACGCCCGGCGAGGTCCGCGGCTCGACAATTCGGTGACGACAATTCGGTGACAAATTCGGTGACAGGCTGGAGTGAACCGCTTCAGACAATTCGGAGACAATTCGGGACAATTCGGTGACAGGCTACGAAACCCCGAAACCGCGGGGGGTTCGCAGCCAGCCACCGAATTGTGCCACCAGTGTGGCCGCGTCCAACCCACACTCTCTATGCAGGTAGTCGCGGTCTCCGCAGACTCGGCAGAAGCGATCGGGAAGTCCGAAGCGCCGTACGTTCCCAGGGAGGCCGTAGTCGGCCATGGCTTCCAGGACGGCGCTCCCCAGTCCGCCGGAGATAAAGTGTTCCTCGAGAGTCGCAATGCGGGAAAACGATTTCGCCAGATCCACGAAGCGCTGTTCGGGAAACGGCTTGAGCCGGAAGACGTCTACCACGCCGGCATCGACGGAACGCGCAGATAAAGCCTCGGCGACCTCCTCTGCGCGCCGGACCATCGGGCCAGTCGCGGCGATGAGTAGATCCCGCCCCGGGCGCAGTACCGCGAGGCCCTCATTCAGTTCGGGGGGAGCGCCGATTCGGTAAACCAGATGTTTGTCCGCGCGATGAAGCCGGAGGTAAGCCGGTCCGCCGGCCTGAACGCAGTGCCGAACCAGTGCGGCCGCGACAACCTCATCGGCCGGACTCCAGACGGTCATTCCGGGCAGAGACCGCATCAGAGCCACATCCTCCATCGTATGGTGGGAGGGACCGAACATGCCGTAGTCGATGCCCGCGCCGATGCCCACCAGGACGACGCTCAGATGCATCGCGCAGACATCGAGGCGGACCTGCTCGAAGCAGCGGAACGAGTTGAAGGCGAGGATGTTGAAGAGGAAAGGGCGCTGCCCGGTAAGGGCCAGGCCGGCGGAAACGCCGACCGCGTTCTGCTCGGCGATCCCCATGTTCAGGTACTGGTCGGGAAGCTCGCGCCGGTGGGCCTCGCAGTGAAACCCGATGCTATCGGGATCGACCAGGATGATGCGCGCGTCGCGTCGCGCCTCCTCGAGCAGCGCCTGGAGGAAGGCCGCCCTCATGGTGCGTCCTCCAGACCTAACTCCCGGCGCGCCATCGTCAACTCGTCGCCGGCCGGGATGCGATAGTGCCACTCGGGCCGGTCCTCCATGAACCGAACGCCCTTGCCTTTGACGGTGCGGGCGACAATCGCGAGCGGCCGCTCCCGGTTCCCGTCCTTGGCGTGGCGAAAGGCCGCGAGTAGCGCCGGGATGCTGTGGCCGTCCACGGTCAGGACCTCCCATCCGAAGGCGAGCCACTTCTCGCGGAACGGTTCCACGGCGAGGTAGTCCTGTAGCCGGTCCGAGGCCGAGAGTTGGTTGCTATCGATAATGGCGGTGAGGCCTGAGAGCCTGTGGTGGCCGGCGAACAGGGCGCTTTCCCAGATGGATCCCTCGTGACATTCGCCATCGCCGAGCAAGACAAAAACCTGGTACCGAGTTGGGTCGGGCTTGCCGCCCAGCGCGATGCCGCATCCGAGCGGCAGGCCATGCCCCAGCGAGCCGGAGAACACATCGACGCCCGGGGTGCCGTTCTCGGCGTGTCCCCCGAGGCGGCTTCCGTTGAGGCAGAAGGTGTCGAGTTCGTCAAGCGAAAAAAAGCCGACGTCGGCCAGCACCGGGTAAAGCGCCAGCGCGGCCTGAGCCTTGCTAAGAATGAACCGGTCCCGGCTTGGTGCTTCGGGCGCGGCCGCATCGAACCGGAAGGAGCCGCCGTAGTAAAGCGCAACGAGGATTTCGACGCAGGAGAAGGAAGATGCGATGTGCCCACAGCCGGCGCGGCAGGCCATCTCCAGGATACGCTGGCGAACCCAGAGGGCTTTGGCCTCAAGGCCCTCGACGAACCCGTCGCCCGGTATCGCAACCTGTTGGTGTGTCACGTGGGTTGGTCTCCCAGCCAGATGCCGTCGGCAGCGAAGGCGGCCGCGCTCTCGATCGTCCTCCGCAGACCCTCCTCCAGAGAGACCCGGGGGTACCACCCGAGAAGCCGGGTCGCCAAGGAGATGTCCGGACGACGGGATGGCCGGTCCCCTTCGAGCGGAGGACCGAACTGGATCGGACTGGTACTCCCAGTGAGGCCGATGATCAGACGCGCGAGGTTAAGGACCGAGACCTCGCGGGGGCTTCCGAGGTTCATCGGACCGTGGTGCGCGGAAAGGAACAGCGCGAGGATGCCATCCACGAGATCGGAAACGTGGCAGAAAGCGCGTGTCTGCTCGCCCGTTCCCCGTACGAGGAGCGGCGCTCCCCGGCGGGCGTTCGCGATGTAAGTGGGAATCAATCTACCGTCCCAGGGCATTCCCTCTCCATAGGAGTGAAAGATCCGCGCAATCGCTGTATCGACGCCCCACTGACGATTATAAGCCATGGTCAAGCTCTCAGCGAAGCGCTTCCCCTCGTCGTAGGCGCTCCTCCATCCCACGGGGTCGAGGGTTCCGAGCGTGGTTTCGGTCTGTGGGTGCTCCAGAGGGTCCCCATAGACGGCGTCGGAGGAGGCGAGGAGAAAACGGCACCCGTGCTCCCGGGCCACATCGAGCATCGCCGCCGTTCCCAACGCCGCGGTTCGGGCAATCTCCACGGGATGCGTGAGAAAGAGTTGGGGATCGGCGGAAGTCGCCAGGTGCAGAACTCCGTCGAGCGGCGGCGCGACGATGAGCGGCTTCGACACGTCGTGGTCGAGCGACTGGAAGCTCTCGTGCCGCATCAGATGCTTCAAAGTTCCGCCAGAGGATGAGAAGAAATTGTCCACGGACAGGACCCGGTGTCCACACCGAACCAGGAGGTCGCAGAGGCGCGACCCGATGAAACCCGCCCCGCCAGAGACGAGCAAACGTAGTGGACGGCGCTCGGATAGGCCGTGGGGCCGAGGCTGCGGGGCTTCAATAGGCGCCGGCATTGTCATACAGGCCCGAACCGGACGGCGGTAGGCCACTCTGATATCGAACGAACGGTCCCGATCCCCTCGATTCCGTAAGCTTCCTTGAGCTTTCGGCTTTCGACCTCCAGAGCCCGCAGATACGGATGATAGATCCACTCGTATGCCAGGTCGAACTGGCGCTGGAGGTGCGGGCTGTAGCTATACCACTGGCCTTCGGCGTCGCGGTGCACACCGCTGAAGTGGTAAAAGATCAGCGGCCGGCCATCCACCGTGACACTCCGGCCATCGCATGCCAGCAGATGTCCATCCACGTTCCAAGGCGCCAGGTTCGAGCCGGGATGCTGGATGATGTGGACGCCCGTGTATCGTTCCGGCCAGCGGTTCAGGTAGCCCTGGTTCATGTAGCGCCCGTCTGGATGGACCTCTTCGGCGCACCACGCCAGGCAATCGTCGCGCCAGTCGTCCAGGCAGCGCCGGCCGGTCTCGTCGTTACGCCAATACACGCAGCCCCCGCCATACAGACCGTAGATGGCCAGGTGCCGGGTAGCGGCGTGGAAGCGGTTCGGTGAGAGACCCACGGACGCCGCGCCGATCTCATCGAACATGGTTGACGGGTCACTGAAGAACCACGTGTCCGCGTCGATCGACATCACGGCCTCAGGCCGCGGATCGCTCTCCATCGTGAACCGCGCCAAGGCCGGCTTTTGAGTCGCGTAATAGGCCCACGCGCCGCGCTGCTCGCGAATCCGTCGCAGCGCGGGATCGGCGGTGTGCAGCGTTTCCGTTTCGATCACGCGGAGTTCGCCCGCGAACCAGTCGCGGAGAACCCGCGCGCACAACTCGTCGAGAGCCAACACCAGGATCCCAGCGGCCGGATCGTGACGGCGCAGGGAACGCAGCATGACGATTCCGCAGGCCAAGTAGGCCGAATCGAAGTAGGTGCAATACACGTGGGAACCAGGCCGGCTGGAGGTCTGAACGATCATCGCGCTCGATATTCGATCCACGGCCTCATCTGTCTCTTCTCAGTATACTCGCAGGCGCCGCCGCAAATCAGCTATCATTCCTTCATTGATCCCACTCCGGTTGATCCTTCTCTGGGGTCTCGCGCTGGTCCTGCCGCCGGTTCAGGCGCAGACGCCCGGCGAGGTCCGTGGCTCGGTTGTGGACGCCCACGGCGGCGAAGCGCTCGCCAACGTGGTAATCCAACTGGTCGGCGGCGCGTATCGGGTCACCTCCGACAATACCGGCCATTTCCGCATCCCCGCTGTCGCGCCGGGGGATTACGTGCTCAACGTCTCGACGGTCGGCTACCACCTGGTGACGCGCCCCTTCCATCTGGACGCCGGCGATGTCAAGGAATTCGAAGTCATCCTCAGCCCTGAAACTTTCCGCCGGACCGAGACCGTGGTGGTCGAGGCCGGACCCTTCGAAACCGCGCGCCAGGATGGCCCCGCCACGCTGGTCCTGGCCGGCAATGACGCCAAGAACCTGGCCAGCGTTCTCGCCGACGACCCGTTGCGCGCCGTGCAGGGCCTGCCGGGCGTCAGCTCGAACAACGATTTCGACGCGCGCTTCTCCCTTCGCGGCGCCGATTACAGCCGCATCGGCCTGTACCTCGACGGCGTCCTGCTGCACGCCCCGTTTCACATGCTCGAGGGTCAGACCTTCAGCGGCTCCGGCACGGCCTTCAACGGCGACATGGTCGAGGAACTCGAGCTGCACGAAGGCGCTTACCCGGTGCGCTTCGAGGACCGCAGCGCGGGCGCGCTCGAAGTCCATACCCGCGATGGCAACCGCGACGCCAATACCTTTCGCGCCACCGCCAGCGCCTCCAACGCGGGGGTCATGGCCGAAGGTCCGCTGGGCAAGAAAAAGCGCGGCTCTTGGCTGGCCGGCGCGCGCAAAAGCTACTTGCAGTACATCCTCGAGCGCACCTTCCCCACCACCTCGCTGGTCTTCGGCATGGAGGACGCGCAAGGGCGCTTGACCTACGACCTCACCGCCAAAAACAACATCACTCTCTACGTCCTGGAAAGCTATTCCGCCCTCGACCGCTCCTCCGTTCGCCAACAACTGGGCATCAATTCGCTGATGGGCGGGGGCTACCATTACACCCTCGGCAACCTGGGCTGGCGCTATTCCCCCACCGACAAATTGCTGGTTGTGAACCACGCCGCCTGGATGCGCGAGAAGTTTACCGACAGCAATCCCACCAACCTTCCGCTGGGCGCCGGCTATTACGGCGAGTGGGTCTGGAACGCCACGGTTACGTGGATGTGGAACGCGCGCAGCCCGCTCGACGCAGGCTGGTCCGTGCGCCGCCTGCGCGACGGAGGATCTGAGGACCAGTACCAGACGAATTCGCCGGTGCCGCGCCTGCTCGACCACTTCGACGGCACCGCCGTGCACACCGGCGGCTACGCGCAACAGTCATGGATGGCCTGGTCCGGCCGCCTGCACCTCACCGCCGGCGCGCGCTGGGACCATCACTCCATCGACGGCGTCTCAGTGGTGTCGCCGCAAGCCTCCGCGGCCTTCAACCTGACGCCGGCCACGATCGTCCATCTCGGTTGGGGCCAATATGCGCAGTACCCGGAGATCTCGCTGCTCACCTCTCCGCTGGGCGCGCATAGCCTTCTGCCGATTCGCTCCAATCAGGCCATCGCCGCCATCGAACACCGCCTCGGCCAGCGCACCCGCATCCGCGCCGAATATTACAATCGCGCCGATCGCGACCTTCCCTTCCAGCCGCTCTACGATCCCCGCCTCCTGACCACCGGCAAGGTCTTCGTTCCGCCCTCCAACCCGCTCTATTACAATTCTCTCCGCGGATACTCGCGCGGCGTCGAATTCTTCTTGCAGCGCTCGAGCGCCAACCGCTTCAACGGGTGGGTTTCCTATGCCTTCGGCCGCACCGGCATGCGCGACAGCCGGGAACCCGCGGGGTCCGGCGACCGCTTTCCCTCCGATTACGATCAGCGCCATACCATGAATATCTACGGCAGTTACCGCCTGCGCCCCACCGTCAACCTGAGCCTGAAATGGAGTTACGGCAGCGGCTTCCCCATCCCCGGCTATCTGCGCATGAGCGGCGCGAACTACTACCTCACCAGCAGCCGCAACCAACTGCGGCTCGATCCCTACCAGCGCGCCGACTTCCGCATCAACAAGTCCTGGACGAAAGACAAGTGGAAGCTGACGCTCTTCGGCGAGGTGATCAACCTGGCCGACCGCACCAACTACGTGTTTGAAAGCTTTAACGGCTACACCTCGAGCACTCACCAGGCGTACATCACGCTCGACAAGATGTTCCCCATTCTGCCGAGCGCCGGGATTGTGTTCGAGAGATAAGATCCCGGCCGTGCTACCATAACCAGCGATTATGCGACGACGAGACCTTCTTTGCACTGGCGCGCTTACGCTGCTCGCCCTGGCCACGGGCGGCCGCGCCCTCAGCCAGCAGAATCGCTACCAGCCAACCTGGGAATCTCTGGACCGGCGCCCCTCGCCCGCCTGGTACGCTGCCGCCAAGTTCGGCATTTTTATCCACTGGGGCGTGTACTCCGTGCCGGCCTATGCCGCCGTCAACGTCAAGGACGAAAACCCGTACGCCGAGTGGTATTGGAATTCCCTGACCGAGGGCATGAAAGCTACCGCCCCGGCCGGCCATGGCGCACTGACATGGAAGTTTCACCAGCGCGTGTACGGCGCCAACTTCTCGTATTTCGATTTCGCTCCGCTGTTCCGGGCGGAGCTCTACGACCCCGACCGGTGGGCCGACCTCTTCGTCCACTCCGGCGCGAAGTATGTGGCCCTCACCTCGAAGCATCACGACGGCTTCACTCTGTGGCGCAGCGCGGAGGCCAATCGCGCCTGGGGACAGCCCTGGAACAGTGTGGATATCGGCCCCCGGCGCGATCTCCTGCTGGACCTGATGGAGGCCGGCCGCCGCAGAGGTCTGCGCATGGGCATCTACTATTCGCTCTACGAATGGTACAACCCCATCTGGCTCGCCGACCGCAAGCGCTACGCCGCCGAGCACATGTTCCCGCAGTTCAAGGACGTGGTGACCCGCGCCAAGCCGAGCATGATCTTCTCCGACGGCGAATGGGAGCTGACCAGCGCCGAATGGCGCACGCCGGAGCTGCTGGCATGGCTGTTCAACGAATCTCCCGTGCGCGGCGAGGTGGTGATTAACGACCGCTGGGGCAAAGAGACGCGCCACCTCCACGGCGGCTATTTCACCACCGAGTACACCCCCGGCATGACGCAGAGCGATCGTCTGTGGGAGGAAAACCGCGGCATGGGGTATTCCTACGGATACAACCGCATGGAGTCGCTCGCCGATTACCGCACCGATCGCGAGTTGCTTATGATGCTCATCGATATCGTCAGCCGCGGAGGCAATCTGCTGCTGGATATCGGGCCGGCCGCCGACGGGCGCATTCCCGTGATTATGGAGGAGCGGTTGATCCAGATTGGCGACTGGCTGCGGCCCAACGGCGAAGCCATCTACAACACGCACGCCCGGAAAGTCACGCGCCAGTGGAGCCAGGGCAAGGTGCCGCAACTCGAGGAAAAAGACTTCATGTCGGACTACCCGATCGGCAGCCTGGTCGATTCACCGGCCCCCGGATTCGCGCGCGTCGAGGCCTTCTTCACCGCCAGCGACAGCGCCGTATATGCGATTCTGCCGCGCCGTCCGCTGCAGGACGTCGTGCTGGACGAGATCGTTGCCCCCTCCGGCGTGCGCGTGACGCTGCTGGAAGGCGGCCAGCCACTGGAAGCCGCGTGGCAAGGCAGCCAGTTGCGAATCCGGATCCCCGATGCGCTGGCCGCCAGCCTTCCCGCGCGTCAGGCCTACGTGCTCAAGATCGCCGGGGCGCGCTGATTGTGCCGGCCGTGCTAATGTGTAGTTGCGGGTCTGTCGATACCTTCGATAGACTGGGAGCCATCGTTATGTGGCTCCAGTTCGACAAGGAGGTTCCCGACATGGCGACTACCATCATGACTTCCCAGTTTCAGAATCCAAAGGCAATCGCGGCGGCCGGCGAGGAAATCTACAAATCGATCCAAAATGAGCTGGAGAGCAACCACCGCGGGGAATTTGTCGCAATCAACGTCAAGACAAAGGTCTATCATCTTGGCGATACCGCAGAAGCGGCGTTAGAGAATGCCAGGAATGCGGAACCAGACGGACTATTCCATCTGATCCGCGTGGGATTCTCCGGGGCCTTCCAGATCAGCCATGCCTTCCAAAGACCCAATTCTGACTGGCTCTCTCAGTGATACAGGGCACCCAGTAATCAAAATTACCGTCTTCGGAATTCACCCCGACCTGAAGCAGGAGTTTGAGGTGATGATCGACACCGGTTTCACCGGCTTCCTTCTGATGCCGATAATGTCGGCCTTTCCATTGGGTCTGACGCTGGTAGGGACCGGCAACTACACGTTGGCCGACGATTCCACAAGCCCGAAACTACTAGCCATTGGTTCCGTAATAGTTGGGAACGAAGATCCAGTTCACGGCGTGATCGTCCTAGCGGGAGTTTACAAGTTATCGGCCTCAGGTAGGGCTGGCATCGACGCCGGCTTTTCGGCCCGTCCCGCAATCAATTGAAAATCAAGTAGTTCCCTTCCATGGCTGCCGACGGCTAGAC